>LVBU01000547.1 GCA_001603185.1 Thermotogales bacterium Thermo_02
CTCTAGAGGACTTGCAGAGATATATTCTTCTGTCAGCACATTATTCATTTGTCTCCTTTGGGAGAATTCACATAGAAACGAAAGGTTACTTTCAGAAAAGGGATCGCTGCTGAACCTTTGACAGAAAGCACGTGGCTTCTGTCAAAAAACCTTTGAGGAGGTATGGTGTAGATGAAAAAGCTATTGGTAATTTGCTTCTTGATGATCGGTTTTGCAATCAGTGCAATGGCTGGCATCAGTTTCGAGGTAACTCTCTCAGATGAGGTCGCCGAAGAAGCACTTGACGGAAGACTGGTTGTGATTATCACACAGAACTCTGCTAGAGAACCAAGGCTTCAGGTAAGCGTAACTGGAGTTCCAATATGGGGTATCACTATGGACCTATGGAACCCCGGAGATACAGTGTTGATGGCAGACGGTGATCCAGAGATCTACGGCTTTCCTCTTGAGCAATTCTCAGATATTCCCGCGGGTACTTACTTTGTTCAAGCGTTCTTCACTGTATACACAACGTTTGAACGGGCGGATGGTCACGTTCTGAAGCTTGCTGAACCAGGTGGTTCAGGCGGTATACAGAGGAACTTCACTGATCCTGGGAACATTTACAGCGCTGTGCAAGAAGTATACCTTGATCCGGAATCACCAGAAACGATCAAGCTGGTTCTTGACAACATAATAAAACCTGATTATGCATCAGATGAAATCGTTCAGCAAGGCGTTTATGAAGATTCGGAACTCGTCAAGTTTGTAACTATACAGAGTGAACTGGTAAGCGAGTTCTGGGGACGACCGATGTATATCGGAGCGAACATCCTGTTGCCAAAGGGCTATCATGAAAACCCGGATGTCTACTATCCAGTGTACTACTTGCAGGGACACTGGCCGGGTGGAAGAGCCCCGTTGAGTTTTGGTCAAGGCAGGGATATTGACGAAATCTGGATGTCAGATGATTTCCCGAGAATGATAGTTGTAGAGATTCGAGACGCTAATCCATACTACGGGACATCCTATTCTGTCAACTCCGCGAATCTTGGTCCATATGGAGACGCAATCGTCAAGGAACTCATCCCCTATTTGGAGAAAAACTTCCGCATGATCACAGAATCATGGGCTAGACTTATCAGTGGTGGATCAACCGGAGGTTGGGAGTCCATGGCACTACAGGTGTTCTATCCTGACTTCTTTGGAGGCACATGGCCTGTTTGTCCTGACGGACTGGATTTCCACGCTTTTCAGCTCGTCAATGTCTACGAACATAAGAATGCATATTATGATGAGATCGGAGCTGGATGGATAACTACAGAAAGGCCAAGCAACAGAACAATAGAGGGTCAGATCCGCTTTACCGTAAGACAGGAGAATTACTGGGAACATGCTCTTGGAACCCACAGTCGTTCAGGAAGACAGTGGGCGATATGGGAAGCTGTCTACGGGCCGGTTGGTGAAGATGGATATCCTGCGAAGATCTGGGATGCAGTGACCGGAGAAATCGACAAAGGAGTTGCAGAGTACTGGAAGAACTTCGACTTCACTATCTACCTCAAAGAGAATTGGGAAGAGATAGGACACTTGCTTGTAGGCAAAATCCATGTACACATGGGCGATATGGACACTTACTATCTCAACAACGGTGCTTACTTACTAGAGGAGTTTCTTGAAAGCACTACTGATCCATACTATGATGGGACATTCAC
Source organism: Thermotogales bacterium Thermo_02 (assembly GCA_001603185.1). Lineage (GTDB taxonomy): Bacteria > Thermotogota > Thermotogae > Petrotogales > Kosmotogaceae > Mesotoga. Next base: position 1,695 of record LVBU01000547.1, read on the forward strand.
CTATTACAGGCGAACCGGTCATAGTGTTCCGCTAAGTCATCAGGAGAGAATACTCATGATGGCAGAGCACATTGAAAAGAATGCACCAGCCTGGGTAGATACATCGAAGTGGAATTACTGAATTGACAATCAGTGAACACTATTGAAAGTGATTTTTGCTATATTGCCGTCAGCACCAAGAGTGTTGACGGCTTTTAATGAACCAAGAATCAAAAAACCGTGGTAAGACAGCTGATTAGCAGGATATTCGATTAGTAGCTGATCTGAAATAGAAGAGGCATGTATATAAAAAGAACGATACTACTATTGAGCATTATTGATTAGTTATGGG
>LVBU01000548.1 GCA_001603185.1 Thermotogales bacterium Thermo_02
TATTGTCTTTTTTCTCTTTCCTACAACACTAATCAAGTAATTTCTATGCATTACGCAGCTTGTCAACAATGTAGTTGGTCATGTAGTCACCGTTGACTTTGTACTGAGAACCATCACGCATGATCCTGACGGTTACAATTCCCTTTTCGATTTCCTCGCCACCTATTATCAGAGATATTCTGGCGCCGGTTCTTGAAGCATGCTTCATCTTGTTTCTTATATTTCTCTCCATAACGTCAACGTATGTAGATATTCCGGCCTTTCGGAGCCTTCTGGCATATTCGAAACCGACTATAGCCTCATTCTTTCCAGTTGCAAGAATAGCTACATCCGGTTTGCTCGAACTGATCGAAATCTCTTCCGATTTGAGAAGCATAACTATTCTTTCAATGCCCGTAGCAAAACCTACCGCCGGGCAGTGCTTTCCTCCAACAATCTCAACCAGTCCATCATATCTCCCACCGCCTACTATCTGATCCTGACTTCCAAGGGAGGATGATTTGATCTCAAAGGCGGTTCTGGAGTAATAATCAAGACCCCTTACCATGTGACCGTCTATATCGTAGTCGATATTGGCCCGCTCCAGATACATCTTCAACTCTTCGAAATGTTCCTTACAATCATCATCAAGAAAGTCTAAAGTCATGGGTGCGTTTCCGGCTATTTCTTTATCGATTTTGCAGTCTAGAAGTCTCATTACATTGGTGTCATATCGTCTCCTGCAATCTTCGCAAAGTGTTGTGACCTTTTCGCTATAGTAGGCCCTAAGGGCTTCTTTGTATTTCTCACGACAGGTAGGACACCCTATGGAGTTTATGAATAGTCTGGTATTGCTAATCCGCAACTCCTTCAGGAAACTGTAAGCCATTTCAATTATCTCGAAATCTGCAAGGGCGCTTTCAGAACCGAGGATTTCCGCTCCAAACTGGTGAAACTGTCTTAGTCTTCCGGTTTGAGGCTTCTCGTACCTGAACATTGGCCCCACATAGTACAACTTCGTAGGAGAACCAAGATTGATAAAAGAGTTTTCGACAAAAGCTCTGGCGACACTGGCGGTACCTTCAGGTCTCAGTGTAATAGATCTCCCACCTTTATCGTCGAATGTGTACATCTCTTTCTGAACGACGTCTGTTGATTCTCCAACGCTTCTCTTAAAGAGCTCAGTAGCTTCAAATACTGGAGTCCTAATTTCGGTATAAGAGTACTGTCTGGTGATTTTCCTGATAGCTTCTTCGATATACTGCCAGTAATCAATACTATCAAATGATATGTCCTGCGTTCCCTTAATTCTTGTAATCATCGTCTTTTATTATTCCTCCGTATTTCCAGGAACAGCTTCCCGTCCCTTAGCAGTTTGGTTACAGCAAATATCACGACCAAAAACTCGAGCCTTCCAACGAACATACCGAAGGTTTGAGCCCACAGGAATCCTAAAGGAGCTGATGGCGCAGTGATACCAGTGGAAAGACCTACGGTACTCAGCGCTGAAGCGAATTCGAAGGCCGAAAACGCTAGAGAATGCCCGTACGATGAAATAACTCCAACTCCGATGGCGAAGGTCAGGAAGTACAGACCGAAGACGAGCAGTATCTCTTTCACAACTATATGGTCCAAATACCTCTTTGTTTCTCCCTTCCATATCTCTTCCTTAAGAACGACATCTCTGGGAAGAAAGTACATTCTTATTTCCATCCACAAAAGCTTTATCAGGGCAAAAAGTCTGTACTGCTTCAAACCGCCAGAAGTCGAATCCATGCAACCACCAAAGATCATCAGAAGTGTTATTAAATAAAGACCAAAATGATTCCAGGGTACAAAATCCACTGTGGAAAAACCGGTTCCCGTAATTGCCGAGACCGATTGAAAAAGGCCGTGTCTAAACTGAGTCCCGCTAGACTCGTAAAATTTTGATAGAGTCCCGGCCATTATCAACGGGGTGAAGAATGCAAGGGTAAGAAACATGAGTTTAGGCTCACCGTTCTTCCAGAATGCTTTGAAGTTTCTCTTCCAGATTGTATAGTGAATCCCAAATCCCGTTGCACCAAGGATCATCAACACTATCGTTATCACTTCAATCGTAACGCTCTTGAACTCGCCAATCGATCCCAGGCGTGTTGAAAAGCCTCCCGTCGCAAGAGCGGTTAGCGAATGGTTTATAGAATCAAACCAATCCATTCCAGCAAACTTGTACATCAAAACCCCGGCCAGAGCATAAGAGGAGTATATTCCAGCAATCACCCGTGTAGAGCTTCTAATATTGGGCACAAGATTATCCATCCTGCCTTCGGCCCTGTAAAGACCAAGACCCGCAGGTCCAAGTATCGCAGACATCATTATTATGGCAAACCCCGCGCCCCCGAGGAACTGCATTATACTCCGCCATATAAGATACGTTTTCAAGATCGTAGAAACATCGACAAGAGTCAATCCAGTTGTGGTCCAGCCGCTTGTCGCTTCAAAGATGGCTTGAGTGAAGTTCAAATAACCGCCGAATATGAAAGGGATAGCCGAGAATATGATCGCAAAGATCCATGCGAAGAGAACAATGATCGCACCTTCCTGAACGGTGATAGGTGAACCCGGCTTAACCTTCATAGTGATCTTGAAAAGCATGCCAAACAAGAAGCTTATAACTGCTGCGACTATGAAAGACAGGCTCTCAAGAAAGAGTTCGGGGTTCCAGAAGCAGTAGATCAAAGGTAAAAGAAGGATTATGGGAAAGAAGACAAAGAGATTCCCAATATACCCAAACACCAATCTGTATCGATGTTTTAGCAAGTTTATGTGCATTAAGCCTCTCCCAGAATCACTTCAAAGACGGCAGTCTGGACAGCTGGACTGCTTAGAACAAGCAGGACATCACCTTCTTCAACAACCGTATTTCCTCTTGGAATAACAACTTCGTCTCTTCTCATTATTGCACCAATTACACTCTCCTCCGGCAGAGGAATATCTCTTATAGACTGTGCAATAACCGGAGCGCCTTCAGACACTTCTATTCTGAGTATCGATATCTTTTCCGATGAAGGGAGAAGGTTCGTAATCTGTTCCCTGAAAAGGCTGTCTTCTAATGCCGATCCAAGTATTTCTGTAGGACTGACAACGTTTTTGATTCCCATCTTCTGGAAAATCACTTTGTTGTCCGGATCGTTAACCAGGGCGACCGGCCTCTCAATCTCGTATATCTTGGCGGCTGTAAGGCATGCGACAAGATTGTCCTGATCATTAGGAGTCAGAGCTACGAAGAGATCGTTCTTGTTCAACTCGAGTTGCTCTAGTAGATATCTTCTGCTCCCATCTCCCCTAATCACAATAGCCCGTAGCTTTTTAGCTATATGCTCACAGAACCGTTCGTCTTTATTTACTATCATTACCTGGTACCCTTTATTCAGAAACCTTCTGGTCAAATGATAAGCTATCTGCTCTCCGCCCACAAGAACAATCTTCACCGTTCGTCACCACCAATGAAATAAAGGACATTCTTAATGTTTTCCACAGCCAGCAAAGTTGGGCAGATAACCTCCACTCCAAAATCAGAGAACATTTCTATGTTATTTGGATCATAAGCTCGAGCAACGACTCTAGGTACGCCAAAGTACTCCTTAGCCGACATTGCAATCATCAGATTTGTGTTGTCATCAGGTGTCAGAACAAGCGCAACATCAGCCTTGTCAACCTTGGCTTCCTTAAGTGTGTCGAGCTCAGTTGCATTACCGAGAACCTGAAATCCAGTGAATTCGAAGGAAAGCGCCTGAAAGGATTGTTCGTTTCTATCGACAACTACGACACTACTTCCCATAGAAGACAGCCAGTTTGCTATTCGAGACCCAAGCCTTCCGCAACCAAAGATAACTACATAGTATTCTTCCTTCTTTATGGCCCCTTTCATGAAAGGCATAGATTATTCCTCCAGTTTCTTCAGCAGGGAAGAGGCGTCTTTGAAGTCTTCATCCATACACAGACTCGCCCGGAGATGCTTGGCTGCAACTCTTGGATTTGTGCTCTCAATTAACAACGCATAAAGAAAATGCGGTTGAGGAGAACTGGGAAAGTCCGCAAAAAAATCCCTCAACAAAGCCTGAGCTTTTCTCATTTCCCCGGCTTCTATAAGACGCCTGATTTCTCTGGATCTCTTGGAAAGACTTTCTTCATCTTTCAAAGCCAGATCTGCTGCCTGTCGCAACTCCTGTGGAGTGAATGGTTTGGTTAGAAAATCAGTAATGCCAAGCTTAAAAGCAGTTCTGATAGCTTCCGGAGAAGTAATCGCCGATACAACTATGACGGGAATCGCATAGGCTTTCTTCTGGAGTTCCTGTAGAAGATGAATTCCTGCCATTAGAGGTAAGGTAAGATCCATGAAGATAAGATCGGGTTGTCTCTTGTCTATTGCCTCAAGTGCTTCTTCAGCAGTCGCAAATGTATGAACTTCGTTTTCTTCGTTTTCCATGGTCTGTTTCACAATTCGTCTGACATTCAGTTCGTCGTCAACCACGTAGACGAGAGCCATGTAATCACCTCCACGACACAAATCATATTACCACATTAACTGCAAATAATGTTCCTGAGTTTATATTGGACGGATTAGAAAGAAAAGAAAGACTAGTCTATTTTGAAGTTGAAGAAGAAGCTGCAAACACCTCATTCGAAGCTTTTTTTGGCCAAATCTACTATGAAAGAAGCTACTAATCCCGCAACGATTATCGGAGGGTTGAAGAGCTGCAAAGAAAGGAAGCAAGTTTTCGATAGTAGCCCTTCGAGCCAGACACTAAAGATCATAATGACCTGATAAATAGAAATTGAATACGAGAAAAAGCTCCCCACAAGGAGATGGGAAGCTCTCTTTCTGATATCTTCCTTCCTCTCAAGAAGACCGAGATAGTAAATAAGGCTGTTGATAAGGATAACAGCTCCAATCAGAGGATCACCCTCGCTAAAAAAAATGCCAAGGGTCGTGTTTATTGCTAGAAGGAGGTACAGGGTACCCATTACAAAAAGCCAGATAGACTGAGATCTGTCCTTCATAGCAATCCTCCGATTAGTACGGCTATCATTGACACTAAATAGGCCACAGCGAGACTGTAGAAAACGGAAAGAAAGACATATTTGTAGCTGCCGGTTTCGTTCTTCATAACTGCAAGAGCCGGAAGACATGGCACATATAGCAGAACGAACACAAGGAAGGCAAAAGCAGTGGTTGGCGATATAAAGGTTCTTATAGCCTCTACAGAGGATCCTAGTAACGCGTAGTCTCCATAGAAGGTCGTTAGTGAAGAAACTATAACTTCTTTGGCAGCTACTCCAAATACAAGACTGGATATCATTTCCCAGGTGAAGCCCAGAGGTCTGAAGAGGGGTTCAAGATATCTGCCGATCATTGCAGCATAACTACCAGCACCTTCTGAAGGAAAGTAACTCAAAAGCCAGATAACTATCGATGCGGCAAGTATTATGGTTCCTGCCTTTTCAAGAAAATGCTTCCCTTTGTTCCAGGTATATATTAGAATAGATT
>LVBU01000549.1 GCA_001603185.1 Thermotogales bacterium Thermo_02
CCCAGACAGAATGGAAAATAAGAAGAGCTTTCGAAAACAATTATACTCCTGTAATTGTTTACATATTATCTATGATTGAGAGTGTTTGATCAACATTTCAGCTGGAAAATCGTCGAATACCGTTGCAACTACTCTTCAATGGTGTTATTATCTAGATAACTGACCAAAACCGGGAGGGATAGCCTTGGCAAAGACTAACATCAGTATTATAGGAGCGGGCAGCGCCGTTTTCTCGTTAAGACTCGTAAGCGATCTCTGCAAAACAGTTGGGCTTCACGGCAGCAAAGTAACACTCATGGATATCGATGAGAGCAGACTGAATTCCGTTCATACTCTCGCATCGAGGTTTACCTCCGAGATGAACACCGAACTGATATTCGAAAAGACAACCGATCTACGAGAAGCCATTAAGGGTAGCGATTTCGTGATAAATACGGCGCTGATCGGAGGACACGCATTTCTTGACAGAATGAGATCGATAGGCGAGAGGCATGGTTATTTCAGGGGAATCGATAGCCAGGAGTTTAACATGGTATCTGACTATTACACGCTCACAAACTGGAACCAGCTCTCTCACTTTCTAAAGGTTGCCCAGACCATGGAAGAGCTCTGTCCCGACGCATGGCTTCTACAGGCTGCCAACCCGGTCTTTGAAGGAACAACCCTCATACGCAGAAACAGCCGAATCAAGATGGTGGGCTTCTGTCACGGCCATTACGATGTGTTCGATGTGTCCGAACACCTCGGACTCGAAAAGGAACACATAGACTGGCAGGTAGCCGGTGTGAACCATGGCATATGGATGAATAGATTCAGATATAAGGGGGAAGATGCCTATCCGCTTCTGGACAGGTATATTAGAGAGAGTGGACAGATCCAGTTCAAGCCGAAGACTCCCTTCAATATTCAGATGTCGCCCGCCTCTATGGAAATGTACGGTTTCTACGGAAACATGCCGATCGGTGATACTGTCAGGAACAGTGGCTGGAAGTATCACTATAACCAGGAAACTCTCGAAAAGTGGTATGGGAGCCCCTGGGGTAGTCCCGACTCCGAACCAGGCTGGAACTGGTACAAAGAGCAGCTTGGCCAGATTACGTCGGCAACAATGGGTCTTGCGCAGGCGATGACTCACTTTCCACAGGTGAGTTTGGCGACGCTTATCAGCGAGGGGGCTAAGGTCTTCTCCGGGGACGTTGCTCTCGAAGCTTCCAGGCTCTACAATCCTTCAGAAATGAGTGGAGAACAGCATATTCCGTTCATCGATGCGATTGTGAACGACAATAAGGCCAGATTTGTTGTCAATGTACTCAATGACGGAACGATAGAGGGCATTGAAAAAGATGTAGCGGTAGAGGTACCGGCAACTGTAGACAGTTCGGGAATTCACAAAGAAGAGATCTCACCGAAACTGCCCGATAGAGTGATCGAATGGTATCTCAAACCCAGGGTTCTCAGGATGGAGTGGGCACTGGAAGCCTTCATGAAGAGAGACCCGAATTTGATTGTGGAGATTCTGCTGAAAGACCCAAGAACCAGATCTTTAGAACAGGCCGAAGCAGTGGTCAGAGAGATTTTCGGTAACTGATTCAGATCTTCCAGTGGAGAGTTATGAGAAAGAGAACGAGAAAGAGCATTGCCGAGAGGTTCGCTGCCGCCGCGCTCACGAGTGCGATCAGAGGTAAGGGGTGAGAGGCTAGAGGTAAGAAGAGCGTTAAGAGCGGTTGTTCGTTCCGACGCTTCGCGTCCAAGTTCTTGGTTGAGGACCACGAGATGAGGAGAGAGGGCGAGATGACGAACCGGGTTTGGGGTTTAGGGTATAGGGTTTGGTAAGAACGAGAAGAACATCGAGAACACGAGACACGAAAATCGGGGACTGACGTTAGAAGATTCGTCAGTCCTCATTTTCACGAGAAGAGGAGAGAGGAAGAGACGAGAACGGGTGTGGGGTGTGGGGTCTGGTAAGAATGAGATCCCGTATAGGAGCACTACGGGATGACGAGAAATTCTCGTTCTCTCGTGAGCGAAGCGAACTCTCGTTCTTTCTCAACTCTCCATGTTCCACTCTCCACTCTCCACGGCTCTCAAGAGCACACACCCCGTCGGCAGGAGCATGCCGCCACCCCTCTCGCAGAGGGGATCCAAGATCAAAAGCAGAAGAGCGTTCCAGAGCTAGGAGCTTTGTTCCTCGTTCCGACGCTTCGCGTCCAAGTTCTTGGTTGAGGACCACGAGATCTCGTATTCTCGATGATCTTCTCGCTCTCCAAGGACGGGTCCATGCTCTTGGACGAAGGACCAAGGACGGCTTTTCAGCTTCTAATGCTCTTCTCGGACGGTGGACGTCTCTCTCGCTCTTCCCGCTCTTTACACTCTACTTTCTTCTATTACTTCTTTCCACCTTCTGCAGGCGTGAAGGTGTTCGTTTTCGATCTCCTGGAGCTTCGGTTCTTCCTGTTCAATGCATTCACTCTTTGCATATGGA
>LVBU01000550.1 GCA_001603185.1 Thermotogales bacterium Thermo_02
GTGATAAAGTGGTGGATGAAACTATTCTAAGAGATAGGATCAACCATTTCTTCTGGGTCGAGAAGATCAACTGAGCGATGGCGACGTTGAAACTTCTGGAAGAAGTTTATAAAATGCCACTCGATGACCAGGTCATAAAAGCCGCCTTTGGCATGAACGGTGCTGGAAGGTACGGTGGCCAGTGCGGACTGATAGAAGGAATGCTCATGTTCCTGGGTATCTGGTCCAGCCTTCAGGGGATGAGTTATGGCCAGACCCAGGAGCTGTGCTGTTCCTTTGCTGAAAAATTTGAGGAAACCTTCGGAAGCCTTTTATGCTCCCGGCTCAGGCCTGAGGCCGAAATTTCTGCAAAAGACCCCGACCATGCATGCGAGGAACTTAAAATAAGGGCTATTCTGATGGATATGGATTTTCTGGATAACATAGAAGCTCAGATCGGGACTGGAGACATGTGATCAAAGTTATAGCTGTTTTTTTTGCCGTAACACGGTGAATCCACTTGCTGCTGTGGGAGGAAAGATTTGAATTATCTGTCGAGCCTGGCCAAGGATGGAGTATTTATCTCAAGTCTGGTTGTCATTACAGGGTTGCTGCTCGGCCAGATTCAGGTAAAGGGGATCAGGCTAGGCACCTCGGGGACTCTTTTTACGGGCCTGCTAATGGGCATGGCCGGTTTCAGTGTCCCGGAGGCTTATTTTTCCTGGAACCTGGTGATTTTTGTTGTTGCTGTCGGGCTGTTGTCCTCGGAGGATGCCCTGGAGGTTTTTAAAAGGTTCGGGCTAAAGTTCATATTCCTGGGCGTGGTCGCCACATCAGTGGGCGCCCTGGTCACTGGACTGCTCGTGAAGACCATCGGAAGTTTCTCAATAGACCCCTTGCTCCTGGCAGGCGCCTATACAGGAGCATTGACCAGTTCGCCGGGACTCGGCGCAGCCCTTGAGGCGACCAACGCCAATGCGTTGGTGACCATCGGATATTCCGTGACATATCCTTTCGGTGTCATAGCCGTGGTTCTCTTCATTCAGTTGGCAGGTTCGATATTCCGTATCGATCTTGAAAAAGAGAAGGCAGAACTTAATGCCATTCTTTCGGATTACAGGAAACCTGTCGCAGAAGAAAGCAGTGTATCATCGGTATCCTTCTCCCTGCTGTCATTTGCAATTTGTATAACAGGAGGGATCATGGTCGGAAGGATAGGGATTCCCTTGCCCTATATAGGGAATTTATCCCTGGGCACAACTGGTGGTGCCCTGATAGTATCGCTTGCCTTCGGCGCAATGGGAAAGATCGGTCCAATAAGCATGCGGATGGACAAGGGCATCCTTTCTGCCCTGCGGACCCTTTCCCTGGCTTATTTTTTTGCAACCGTAGGTCTTCAGGCAGGACCCCAGGTCGCAGAGACATTTGCTGATTTTGGCCTTCTCCTGATATGCATCGGTTTTTTTGCGGCTCTTATTGCTGAAACCGTTACCTTTCTGGTAGGGAGATACCTTTTGCGCCTGAACTGGATACTACTGGCTGGGGCTATTTGCGGTGCGATGACAAGCACACCGGGTCTTGGAGCAGCCATAGAAGCCACCCGGAGTGAGGACAGTGGTGCAGGGTATGGGGC
>LVBU01000551.1 GCA_001603185.1 Thermotogales bacterium Thermo_02
GGATTCAAATAAGACAGTAACAGCGACCTTCACAATAAAGAAGTACACGATAGCCGCATCGGCAAATTCTCCGGCCGGTGGAACGGTAAGTGGAGCCGGGAGCTATAACCACGGAGACACTGTAAACCTTGTGGCTACCGCAAACGAAGGCTACGAATTCGTCAACTGGACGGAGAACGGGGTACAGGTGAGCGCGAATACCACTTACTCGTTCACGGTGACCGCCAACAGAACGCTAGTTGCCAACTTCAGACTGAAGACCTACACGATCACCGCGACGGCGGGAGCGGGAGGAAATATAAATCCCGCAGGGAATGTGAACGTTACCCACGGTTCGGATCAGTCATTCGCAATAACTCCCGATGAGGGTTACAACGTTGAAGACGTACTGATCGATGGGGAGTCTGTTGGACCGAGGACATCGTATACTTTCACTGGAGTAGCGTCTGACCACACGATCCACGCCAGCTTCTCACTTCTGCCTCCTCCAACATATACAATTACCTTCAACGTGAGCGATAACCAGGGAGCAGTTCAGGGCGCGAGTGTAACATTCTACGGTGAGACAAAGGCCACGGACGCGCAGGGGAAAGCGACGTTTACTGGAGTGCTTGCTGGTAACAGGGCATATACGGTGAGCAAGACAGGATACAACAACGCGACTGGCAACGTCAATGTCGATGGCGATGAGACAGTAAACGTGATACTCACTAAGAAGACCTACACGATCACCGCGACGGCGGGAGCGGGAGGAAATATAAATCCCGCAGGGAATGTGCAGGTAGAACATGGATCGAACAGACTGTTCAACATAACCCCGAACACCGGATACGAGATAGAAGACGTAAAGGTAAATGGAGTCTCTATTGGTGCCGTTTCCACATACAACTTCACAAACGTCACGACTAACCACACCATTCACGCTACATTCCGACTTAAGAGTTACACAATAGCCGTTTCGGCCAATCCTCAGGCCGGCGGAAATGTGGGCGGCGGAGGGAACTACACTCACGGAGACACTGTAAACCTTGTGGCTACCGCAAACGAAGGCTACGAATTCGTGAACTGGACAGAGAACGGGGTACAGGTGAGCGCGAATACCACTTACTCATTCACGGCGACCGCGAACAGAACGCTAGTTGCCAACTTCAGACTGAAGACCTACACGATCACCGCGACGGCGGGAGCGGGAGGAAATATAAATCCAGCAGGGAATGTGAATGTTACCCACGGCTCTAATCAGTCATTCGCGATAACTCCAAACACCGGATATGACATAGAAGACGTGAAAGTTGATGGAATCTCCGTTGGAGCCGTATCAAGCTACACATTCAACAACGTGACTGCCAACCATACTATAGCTGCCACCTTCAAACTCAAGACCTATACATTGACGACGAACGTAGTTGGTCAGGGGACGGTAACCAAGAATCCAGACAAGTCCAAGTACAATCACGGTGAGGTTGTTCAACTGACTGCCAATCCTTCTGCCG
>LVBU01000552.1 GCA_001603185.1 Thermotogales bacterium Thermo_02
ACCAAGAAAGGATATAAAATGAATAAATCAAAAAATTATTTAATCTTATTTTTATTGTTAGCCGGAATTGTATCCGCGCAAAATTTTAAAGTGAAAGCGAGCGGAACGCAGACTTTTAATTTTGCCGATGAACGCGGAAGAAACCAGGCAACATTTTATAGCGCAGCCCCACTTGAAGATATCAATGGAACTGCAAGTGGAATTTCTGGCACAGTTTCATTCGATCCGGCGAATTTCGCGAAAACCTTAAAAGGTAAAATTGCGGTTAGCGTTTCTTCTATAAACACCGGTATTGATTTGCGCAACACACACATGAAAAGCGCGAACTGGCTGGATGAAGAGAAATATCCGGATATTGTTTTCGAAATAAAATCTGTTTCGAATGTTAAATCCGCCGGACAAAATAAATTAACTTTTAAGGCGAATGGAGTTTATACAATGCACGGTGTTTCAAAAAATGTTGTAGCCGATGTTGAAGCAACATATTTGGAAGAGAGCGAACAAACTCAAAAACGAGCGCCGGGGGATCTGCTCGGCATCCGCGCTAAATTTAATGTAAAGCTTTCCGATTATGGAATTCAAAATCAACTAATCGGTAATAAAGTGGCCGAGAATATTGAAGTCGGCGTTAATATGGTTGGCTCGAATAAATAATTTTTTTTACGTAGCGCAGAATTTACTTCTGCGCTATTTTCTCTCATCAAAAAAGCTGTCCGGTATGCCTTTGTTTATTTTATAATTAGAATAAGTAAGAATAACTTTGCCGGAAAGATTTTGCATTCTGCCGTGTCTGGATTCATGTTCTTCCTGCTGCTGGTTCGCTTTCGGCATCTGCTTCATTGCCTCGCTGCCTAGATTAAAAGCAAAAACAACTTTTGAGGGCAGATTAAAATTTTTATCCTCGTATTCAAAATCGATTGTGGTTGTGCCGCTGCGTTTTCCCGTCAACTCAACTTTTGAAACCGCCGAGCGCGATTCGTCAATCCACAAAGTAGCGAGAATAACATCGCTGGAATCGTTGTTCGGAATTACTTTTATCACATCGCAATTTTTATTGTTGATCTTTTCTGATTTGACGTAAAACGCGTTGTAATTATCTTTAAGCAAATCCGTAATCGAAAAATTTATGCTTTGTTTCGGCAGCATCGCAAAGCTCTTTGAATCAATTTTGTTTTTATCCGGCTGCTTGAAATAAATTTTTGCTTTTGTATCCGGCACTTTAATAAAACTTATATCCACTTTAACATTTATATCCGCTTCGTAATCTTTTACTTTATTGAATTTTTGAATTACCTCGTTCAAAATTTTTTGAGGATCCTTTTGCTGAGCCGATAGGCTTGCTG
>LVBU01000060.1 GCA_001603185.1 Thermotogales bacterium Thermo_02
ACATTGTTGGGCGAAAACCCCTTCACAGCTTCGTCAATTACTGTCTCTATCTGCGCGATAAGTTTCTCTCTCTCCTCTACAGGAAAGAAGAGATCCATGCTCTCCTTGGTTTCAACGCTCCATTCTTCGCCTGAGATCAAAGCTTCATCGACTATGTCACTGAAAATGTCATACCAGAACAGAGGTATGTGCTTGAAGATGTAATCGACCATAAAGTAACTGCCGAAGCGGTACTGATCGGGGGCAAAACCGGTACCGGCAATCCCTTCCCTGTGTCGCAAAACCCTGTTGTAGCGGGACACGACCAGAAACCTACCATCAGTTGTCCAAACCGTCATTGAGGTGAAAACATATGCAAGTACAATTGCGAAGACTGCAACTACAACAGTCCGTCTGATTACCTGACTGTTTCCGCATGGTCCACTGGTCAATCCGGACACCCCTTTTTTTGTATATAGAGACCTTCTACCCTAGTAGTTGTCCCACAGTCTTCCCCAGGGGCTATTCTTCCACTCCTGGAACACTTTCACACCGCGCTTCTTCCACCAGTATCTGTCATGATAAGAGTCAGAAGCCGCGACGAAGACCTTCACGAGTGGAGTATGAAAGAATAGCTTCTGAAGAACTTTTAGGGGACTAAACCAGAGTAAATCACCGATTCTGCTCGCAAAGTTGTCCCCGACATGAAACTTCAGATTGACATGAGAAATATCTTCGCCCACAATCTCGATGTTTTCGTGTCTTCCATTTCCCAAACCCTCTTCATCGGCCAGTTTTATATACTTCAAGTCCATTGGATCGAAGCCCATCATCTTTGCGGCAACCGCATCGATTGCAACCTGATCCCGACTTGCGAGTATGTAGTCTGTCTGGACGGGAATAAGAGTTCTTGGGCCGGGACCATTTCCCGCAGTTGTTCCATCCATAAAGGCGAAGAGTCCGGCATGTATTTCCTTCTGGATCTTCAGAAGGTCCACGAGCGTTTCATGAATCCAAGAATGTGTGTAATGGCGCTTGACGTTCAGCAACCCACCGAATGCGTTTTTCATGGCGCCGGTTGTGGTCGTGTATATGTGACACTTCATTGTGGGGAGCTGGATTATGTTCTTGCCAAAGAAGTAATCCGGAAGCTTTATGCCTTCGGGAAAGATCTTTGGCAGGACATCCAACTTGCTCTTTGGTCTGTACTCCACCCAGGACATATCCTCCGGTTCAAAGTTGTATAGGACAGGAATACTGTACTTCTCATACACAATGTCATACTTATTCTGTTTTTCTCCGTATTTCGGTCTCGTCACTACTGTTTTGTTCTCAACGGAGACTATCTCATTCAATCCCGCATCCTTCAAAGCCAGGACTACCCCTTCAAGCTGCCAGGGCGTGCTGTTCGCGCCGGGCATGGGAAGATGCCACGATATGTTGTCCTTAAGAATAGTCGTTGCGCTTCCGTCCAGCGCGTCCTTCATACCTGCCAGTCTGGCAAGCTTTCTGTAGTCATCAAGAACTGTTTCTGGAGTCGTCTTGACTACAGCGACTATCGATTTACTCATATAATCAACCTCCATTCATCTAGCAATCGAAACCAACCATATACCAACTGCAATCACGACAATTCCCGTGGTTTTCAGCCAGCTTAAGCGCTCGTCGAACAGAAACACCGCAAAGACAGTTACTATGGCGAAACCCGCGCTTGTCATTATCGGATAAGCTACGCTCAACTTCATTTTGGACAGCACCACGCTGTAGAACACGAACGCAATTCCAAAGGAGAACAGGCCGAGCCATACGTACAAGCTCGTAATCGAGTTGATAAGCATGCCCTTAAGTCCCACCTGCGATATTTCGGGCGCATTCTGCATTCCCAGCTTCAGAAGGATGTTTGCTCCGGCGTTGAAGACAATGGCCGTTACCAGAATTGCGACTTCTATTGCGCTCAACTCTCATTCCTCCTTTGGCCTTTCGCCTAGAACCAGACAGGTATATATACTACCAGAAGAACGGACACAAACCACAGTGCTGCAGACAGAATTATTCCTGCATCTCCTGTAACAACTTCTGTAGGATCACCTTCGACGTTTTTGAAGAGAAGCAAAAGGTATCTGAACACTCCGTAAGTTACAAAGGGAACCGTGTATACAAGCTTATCGGTGTTGAACTTATTTATGACCGAAGGGTCTAGACAGTACAGGCTGTAAGAGATGATTGTGATCGATGAAGTGGCCACCATAAGGTAATCGAGGAATTTCGAGTTGTAGTCTTTGAAGACACGCCTGTGATTTGACGCCTCTGCTTCTGAAAGGAGCAGCTCATTTCTCCTCTTACCGAAGCCCAGGAAGAGTGCAAGAAAGAAGGTAGTTACCACTATCCAACCGGTAGGATTGACTTCGATCGCATACGCGCCGGCGATTACTCGGAAGACGAATCCTGCCGAAATACAGAAGGCATCTATCAGAACCATTTCTTTCCCCTTCAGGGTATAGAAAACGTTAATTGCCACATAGACGGCTAGAAAAAGACCGGCCAGGAACGGCAATCGCAAGGAGATAAGAGAAGCGGCACCTAGAAAGAGAACGGTAACTGCCATCGCAGTCCCTGTAGATACGTCACCGGCAGCCAGCGGTCTCTTCTTTTTTCGCCAGTGAAGTCGATCACTTTCGATGTCCCTTATGTCATTGAAAATATACACACTGCTGGAAACCAAACAGAAGGCAACGAAGATCAGCAAAGATCTGAGTATGGAATTTGGCTCAGACAGTTTTGCCGAGAATATCAGGGGGGCGAAGACGAACAGATTCTTCAGCCATTGCTTCGCCCTAATAAGCTTCAAATAGGTTCCTAAAAGAGTCATGGAAGATCCTCTCCGAAATATCGTATGAATACTGTTGCTGATCCGGACAGCTACAATCTTAGCACAACAATCCTTCCGGGTGGTCCCCGATCTTCTAACCTTCTAATCTGGCTTGTTTCTATCGGGAAATTCCGTTTCCTAGAGATCGAGCCGCAAAAAGCGGTATGTATTATACTATAATGGAATTGGGATTTTTGTGCTGCCGTGAAAGCCATTGCAACTATCTATTTCTTTCTTAAGGAGTGCGCGGTCTTGAGAGAGTCCTGGGAATACTATAACGACATTGCTGCCAGATACGACTACATGTATGAAGATCCTTACTGGCAGTTGTATCACAAGATAGTCTCCAGACTCGTTGGAGATCACATTTCATCTGATAAAACGGGTTGCGATATTCTTGATCTTGGAACCGGAACCGGAAGATGGGCTATATGTCTGGCAGAAGACGGGCACAGAGTTACGGCCGTAGATCCCTCCTGCGAAATGCTAAAGGTGGCGAAAATGAAAGCCGACATCGCCGAAGTCTCTGTGGACTTCATCCGGGCAAATGGAGAAGCTCTTCCATGCGATGATCAGAGTTATGATTTTGTGCTGGCAATGGGAGACGTTCTCTCTTACTCATCCAGACCCTTGGAGGTTCTTCAAGAAGTCACAAGAGTCCTGAAAAGTGGAGGAGAACTGCTGGCTACCGTGGATAATGCCTGGGCCTTTCTTCAAGACTTCCTTTCGAACGCAGAATACTCTATGTCAGAAAGGCTGCTGGAGGAGAAGTTGATTCCCATAGGCGACAAAAAGTTTAGCAGCAAATCCTTTTTTACCAGGCCCTATTTTCCCGGAGAGCTCGGGAAAGCGGTTGAATCAACCGGATTGCTCCTGAACGACATGGCTGCGGTTGTTGTCTTCTATCCATATAACGAGCGAGAGCTGGCTAAGAATATGGATAAAGCTCTCGAATGGGAGTACCGTTATTGCCGGGAGGAAGAGACTTTTGCGCGGGCCGAACACATATTCTTCAGTGCGAAAAAGAGGTAGACAATGGTAAAGAGACGCAGAACATCTCCGGCTCTTGCGATAGGACTTACACTGATCTTCGCCGCTATTGTCGGTTTTCTCTTCTCAATCATCGCGGTGAATCAGGTTGGCAAGATGCAGAGAGAGATTGTCCAGATGAAGGCGGAATATGAGGCAAAGCTGAAAGCCATCGAGTCGGACCTCCAGGCAAAGCTTTCAAGTATCGAAAGGCTTCTTGGAGGCGGGGGAACGCTGGAGAAGTACATAGTTGCGAGAAACTTTCTCTCGAACACCGCACTGGACCTCGACGCTGTTCTTACAGAGATGCAGAATACGAGTGACAGACCTTATTTCAGGGTCTTCGTTACCGGAACGAAGGAAGTATGGTTCGGGGCGAAGAAATCTTCCTCCGATAACGCTTACTTCTTCCAGAAGAACCTCGCGCCCGGGCTTTCAAAGGAGAAGTTCTACTACTTCAAGACTCCGGAAATCGATACCAGATATACTATAATGCTCGGCAGCGACGCCTACATTAGAACCGGCGTTCCAGAATCGGTGTACCTTATATTCTTCGGGTTTGATTCCGGTAAGCTTGTAAGAATGCCGAGTATGGAAGTCTCTAATATCAGGACGGCATTCAATCTGTATATACCCGGCAGTTGAGCTTCCTCAGTATTTCCTGAACCAGCCCCTGCGGTGGAAGAAGTAAAGCATTCCCGATGCGATTGCAACCATGATTCCCAGAACGATAGGATAAGCCCACTTAACCTCCAGTTCGGGCATATAAGCGAAATTCATTCCGTAGACACCGGCAACAAAAGAGAGTGGAATGAAGATCGTTGAAATAATCGTTAGTACTTTCATAATGTCGTTCATTCTGTTGCTCATTGACGAGAGATAGAGATTCATAAGCTCAGAAGTCAGTTCTCTATAGAGATCCAGCATATCTATCGCTTGCATAGAATGGTCGAAGACATCTCTGAAGTACAGCGCTGTCTTTCTTTCTATATAGGCATTCTCGTTTCTCACGAGTTGCCCGATAGCGTCCCGGGTCGGCCAGAGAATTCTCTTGAGTTCCGCCAGCTGGTGCTTCAGATCGTAGAGCTCTTTAAGCTTCTCTTTTCCCGGTCTGACAATCAGCTCGTCTTCAAGACTCTCAAGAGAGTTTCCCATCACTTCAAGAACCGAGTAGTAGTTGTCGACAATGGTATCTACTATCGCGTAGGCTGTGTAGTCATTTCCCATCTTCCTTATAGCGGCTCCGCGGCGCATTCTGTTCCTTACCGGATCCAGAACGTCCCCATACCGCTCCTGAAAAGTAAGCACGAATGAATCGCTTATAAAAATGCTCACCTGTTCTGACATTATTGCTCCATCAGCGATACGAATCATCCTTAAACAAAGGAAGAGACAGTTGTCGTACTCCTCGACCTTCGGTATCTGTGGGACGTTTGCTACATCCTCGAGTGCAAGAGGATGTAGGTTGAAGATGTCGCCGAGGATACGCAGGGTCTTCTCATCACCCAGTCCCTGAACATCTACCCAGCTGACTTTTCCCGGTTCGAAAGTATGTTTGACGAGTTCTTCGGGGTTGAGCGCTTCCCTTTCGAGGAACTCCGTCTCACTGAAGGAGATAAGGTTGATCTTCGGAAATGGTTCGGTCTTGTCGATACTGAGAGTGCCGGGAACGGATCCGGCAGGTGGTCTTCTCTTTCTGAACAGGCCTCTTTCATTCATCGTACTCACCCCTATGAAGAGATAATACAACACAATGCCGCAAAAAGACTAGAGAAAACACCTTTCAGTGCAGCGCGACCGACGGCCAGCCAGCGCTCGAACATCTCTGGAAGACTTCTTAGCTATCACCACTCTATGTGATAGACTGTATTGTAACTACGTTATCGGAAAGGTGATGATTCGATGGCAGGCTTTGGCATTAGGGGAGTAGTTGAGGGATTCTACGGAAGACCCTGGACGATGAGAGATCGCCTCGACATAGTCGATTTCATGGGAAGACATGGTTTCAACCTCTATATCTATGCTCCCAAAGACGATGAGCTGCATAGGTTTCGCTGGCGTGAAAGCTACGATTCCAGATTCGTGAAGGCTTTCTCAGAGATCGTCGAGAAGGGTAGCAACTCCGGTGTCGACGTCGGGATAGCCATCAGCCCAGGTCTTACTGTGAAGTATTCAAGTGATGAGGATCTGAATACCCTGGTGTACAAGTACCTTGAGTTTTCCAAAATGGGAGTGAAATGTTTCGCGCTCTTCTATGATGACATACCGTTTCACCTATCTCATGAGGAGGACAGAAAGGCATTCAGTTCACTGGCGCAAGCCCAAGCGAGTTTTGCAAATCAAGTCTATGAGCGACTTGGTGATAGACTGCCTAGCTTAAAGTTCATCGTCTGTCCGACAGAGTATCACGGCAGAGCTGAATCAAATTACGTCGTTACGCTTGGAAATCAGCTGTGTCCTGAGATACAGATTATGTGGACAGGACCTCAGGTATGTTCGCAGTTCATACCCGAGAGCGACGCCTTGAAGGCAAAGGAGGTCTTCAGAAGAGAAGTTCTCTACTGGGACAACTATCCGGTGAACGATGGAAGCATGATACCGGAGCTGCATATCGGGCCTTATGTCGGAAGAGACCCTGAGATAGCGAGCCATTCGACGGGGTTGGTCTTGAACCCAATGAACCAGGCACACGCCTCGATGATAGCTCTGGGAGCTGCCGCCGATTTTCTGATAGACCCATGGGGATACGATGCCACTACTTCCTGGGTAAACTCGATAAAGAGAGAGGTTCCCGAACTCGTTGACGAAATGCTTCTGCTTGGCGAGTACAATCTCCTGAGCCCCATTCACCCCGAGCAATCGGAAAGACCCTCCAAGATTGTAGCCGATTTCAGAAGACTCAAGTCACACGGTCGGTTCGAGGAAGCGGTCAGCATGATTTTGGAGGAATCGGCTCTTATCGTCAGAACAGCCGAGAGACTTCGCGAGAATCTTCGCGGGCAACTGCTCGAGGAAATGGCCCTCTGGATTTACGAATTTGAGCAGTGGGGTAAGTTACTGAATCTTGCTTCAGGAATCCTTGAGCACAGGAGATTCATCTTCGAAGAGACTCCCGAGCGGAGCAAACTTGAATTGCTGAATAACCGTATTGATGAAGCCGAGGACCTTATGGCAGCGCTTTCCAGAGTAAGGACTCTGTCGGGTGGAAGTGTCTTCAGAGAGCTTGTGGCCGAGATTTTGATCCGCACCAAAGGTTTGCTGTCTCTAAAAGAAGGGAATTGGAAATGAATTTCGCAGAACCCTCTGGATTCGAGATCTTCCTGACTCGGAGTGTCTCGATCCTTACCTGTCGAAACTACAGAAGATATGTTGAATCCATGAAGCTTTCCGGAAGTGAAAACGTTCTCGAATACGGCAGCGGCTCGGGCAACATGTCGGTTATTCTGGCCAAAGAACTCAAAGATGGTACACTCACGTGTCTGGACATCTCCGAAAAGTGGCTGGAAACCGTCAGGAAAAGACTGCGGAAGTTTCGCAGGGTCAACTACATTCTAGGAGATTTGACCGAGCTTGAGTTGCCGTCTGGCAGGTTCGATGTCATAGTAGTTCATTTTGTGATTCACGACATATCGCCGACCGACCGCCAGGCACGCGTGCAAAAATTGGCCTCGCTCTTGAAGATTGGAGGACGCATTTATTTGAAAGAACCTACTAGAGAAACGCATGGCATTTCGCTTACTGAAGTCCGAAGGCTATTGAGTGATGTCGGGCTCAAAGAGATAGCCTCCACAGAAAGAAAAGAGAGCCCAATTGGAGATGTTCTGCACGTTGTGTACGAGAAATGAAAATATCTGGATTATATAGTAC
>LVBU01000553.1 GCA_001603185.1 Thermotogales bacterium Thermo_02
TTCTACCCTTTATTTTAGTTTTTATACTAATATAGGCGATCAGTGAACCCAGGATCATACAGATTGTAGCCGAAGATATTGCAAGAAGGAAGCTGTTTTTCAGAGCGTCCCTTGTTAGTCTATAATCGAACAGTATGTACTTATAGTTTCTCAGAGTCAGGTTCTCCCAGGTTATGTCTGCCCCCCATGCATCCAGCAAGGAAGTCAATACTATCGAAAAGAAGGGTAGAATAACGGTCACAAAGACTATCACACATGCCAGAACAAAACACGGGATCTTCCACCTACCTAGGCTAAGCGTTTTCGGTCTCATGCTCTTTCCGGAAATCAGCGTGTACTGTTTTTTCTTGAGGTACAGATTGTTCAGTAGCAAAGCACCGACAGATATACCCATCAACATAATTGAAAGCGAGGCTGCCATAGAAATACCCTTAAAACCTCCACTGTGCATATATGAGTAGATCATAGTTGTCAGGACAAAGACACGGCCCTGCATACCTATAAGTGCCGGAATTCCAAAATTAGCTATACTCGAGGCGAATACTAGAAGCGCACCACCGGCTATACTTGGAGCCACTAAAGGCAGAGTTATATCCTTCATAATCTTCATTGTTCTGGATCCGCAAGTTCTCGCTGCCTCTTCAAGTGTTGGATCCATTCTTTCAAGAGCTCCAACGACTGTTATGAAGACAAATGGATAAAGATAGAGTGCCATGACCCAAATAAGGCCCGGCATTGTGTTTACGTTGAACACGTATCCCTGAATACCGAGGATCGACTGTGCCAATCGGTTTACATATCCGTTTCTTCTGTTAAGCAGCTGAGACCATGCGATAGCACCTATGAAAGGTGGAATCATGTATGGAAGAATGAACAGAGTCTTGAAGAGCCTGGCAAAGGGAAGGTTGGTTCTGGTCACGAGCCATGCGAGAGGCGCCCCAAGAAGAACGGAAAAGAGAGATGTGAAGAACCCGAGCTGAAGACTGTTTAAAAGAGCCGTATAGTTCCTCTTCGCCTGAAAGACTGTGGCGTAGTTTTGTAGGGTAAAGACTCCATCGACCCTAAAGCTGTTCAAAAACAAAAGAGTGAATGGGAAGACGACAATGATCGCGATAATCGCGAAAGCACTACCGAGTATGATTGGATCAACTCTGAATCTTTTCTGTAGCAAAGCAACCACTCCCGGACTCCGAGATTAGATCCGGCTGCTAGGATAATTCCTGACAGCCGGACCCTGAATTTTCAGAACAGCATTATGTCGGAAAAATTGGTGTTTATCTCTTCAAGTCCTTCTTCAATGTACTTCCAGTCAATATCCATTGATTTTCCGAGTATTTCCGAGGCAGGTGGAGTATTTGCCGGAGGATCCACATCTGGTCTTATCGGTACCAGAGACCCCAGTTCCACCAGAGCCATTTGTCCCTCTACAGA
>LVBU01000554.1 GCA_001603185.1 Thermotogales bacterium Thermo_02
AACATTTGATTTTTATGAGGTCAATCGACCTCAGAATGGGATTAGTCCTATAAATTCTTTATTGTTGGGAGGGGTTTCAATTGCGTAAGATCTTGTTTGTCCTGATTTTGGCTGTTGCAATCGCAAGTGTCGGTTGGGCGTGTACTACGATTGTCGTAACAAAGGGAGCATCCGTTGATGGTTCGGTTATGACAAGCCACTCATGCGACTGTGGCGAGTGTGATTTCAGGTATGTCTACGTTCCAGCAGCGGACTACGAGCCGGGTTCAATGAGACCGGTATATCCATTCCTTGAAGGCTACCCCCGCTACTCCGGCACTGCAATGGGTCCAACTTATTACGATCCAAATTACCCACCTACAGAACCTTTGGGATACATCGAACAGGTGGAACACACTTATGCCTATTTCGATGGAGCATACGGGATAATAAACGAGCATCAGCTCGCTATTGGCGAGTGCACATGCTCGGCGAAGATTTATGCTCAGCCAGTGGCTGGAGAGTGTATTTTCGATGTCTCTGCTCTCTCGAAGGTAGCACTTGAAAGGTGCACAACTGCACGTGAAGCTATCGAACTAATGGGAGCCCTGGCAGTTGAATACGGTTATTATGGTTGGGGTGAAATGCTGACCGTGGCGGACACAAAAGAAGCCTGGGTATTCGAGATCTGTGCGACACCGGACAAAAGGAGCGCACTCTGGGCAGCAAAAAAAGTTCCGGATGGCGAGGTTTTTGTTTCGGGCAACATTTTCAGAATCAGAGAATTACATCCCGAAGATCCCGATATTATGTTCTCACCGAACCTGTTAGAGGTCTCTACAGAGGCCGGTTGGTACGATCCCAGCACCGGTCCAATTGACTGGATGGCAACGGTTAGCACTGGCGAATATTCCAAACCCTACTACAGTCTTAGAAGGATATGGAGAATTCTAGATAGAGTAGCTCCTTCGAAAGAATTCTCTCCTTGGGTCGAAGATGGCTTTACAAAAGACTACCCATTCTCTGTAGTTCCCGATGAGAAGCTTTCTGTTGGCGACACAATCTCTCTGTTCAGAGATTTCTACGAAGGTACGGAATTTGATCTAACTAAAGGACTCGCTGCAGGTCCGTTCGGAAACCCTAATCGCTATTCAGGCTCCAGCAAGTTGATCAAGGGAAGCTGGGAAAGAGCAATATCTATTTTCAGGTGCGACTATACTTTCGTTACTCAGTCAAGAGACTGGCTACCAGATCCTGTGGGTGGAGTCGTCTGGTTTGGGGCAGCGGCACCTCACGAATCGGTTTTCGTTCCAATGTTCTGCGGGATCACTGATGTGCCGGATGCTTTTGATACCGGTAGCCTTGAGAAGTTCGATCGTGATATCGCCGCTTGGGCAATGAACTTCATGGGCAATTGGGCAGAACTGAAATTCAGCTATATGTATCCGGAGATACAGGCCCTTCAGCAGAAGATCGAAGGGAAGTTATTCGCGATACAGCCCGCAATTGATGCAGCGGCCGCTCAGCTATTTAAAGTCGACCCCGAGCTCTGTAAGGTATTCCTTACTGACTATGTTGCGGATGTGTCGGACAGAGTAATGGCAGAGATATGGGACTTCAATGAATACCTGATTACTAAGTACAGAGACGGCTATGTCAATATACCGAACGTCGGTCAATCAGTTGGTTATCCAGACTGGTGGCTTAAAGAAGTTGGATATGCCGAAGGTCATTTATTCGGTGAAGATGGTTACAAGGCGAAGTAATAGCCACTGTGACTGCAACTCCTTTTAGGAATTTTTTAGAGGAGGTCGCCCAAAGAGGGCGGCCTTCTTTTGAAAGAAGGCCAGATGAAATCTCTCGGTCTCTGATCATAGGCAAGAGGTATGAGGATTGAGGTAAGAAAGCCGAGAGAGGGCGAGAGCAGCCAGTCTGCTTGCGCAGGCCAGTACCACTTCGTGGCGCCAGTACGACTGCGTCGTGCCAGTTCCGCTTCGCGGGCTGCAAGAACCGTTGTTGGTTGTGCGTTGTAGGTTGCCGGAAAAAGACAACGAGAGATTTCGAGAGTTCGCTGCGCTCACGAGGAGAACGATAATTCTCTCCTCTGTCTCTCTCCCTCTCTCTTCATCTCGTGTTCTCGATGATCTTCTTGCTCTTCCAGCCTCTTATCTTTGCCAAGAACTTGGACGCGAAGCGTCGGAACGAAGAACCGCTCTTTTGCTCTCCAAGGACGGGTCCACGATCTTGGACGAAGGACGCAGGGCGGCTCTTCCGCTTTTCATGCTCTTCTCGGAGAACGTCTCTTTACGCTCTTCTAACCTCAGGTCTTTGCCTATCGCTCTGACCCCTTCCGGTTCTATCTATTGATTTCCGATTCTCTGGCTATCTCTTCATATGAGCTTTGTGGTAACATCTTCTTAGAGATTTATTCTCATATCGAATTTGAATCTGTCCGCTGCTCATCGTGATCTCTTTTTAGCTGTGTTAGCTTTGGACAGATCTTAGTAATCAGCGAGTCCGAAAGGAGGAGTATTGTGAAGAGGTTGACTATGTACGTCTTGCTTCTGGTATTGCTTTTTTCTCTTGGTGGGTGTCTTTACGTGTTTTCGATTCCAATACCCATCGTTGAAGGTTTGATAGAACCTATTACGTTCAATCTTCCGGGAGTCCCTGTACCTTTAGTCGGTTACAGCAACGGAGAACAGACAATACCTTCTCTTTCCGAGATAATAGCGGAAGCTCAGAAACACAGTCCTATAGATCTTCCAAACAACTTCAGAATAACGGGAGTAGAGATAAAGGCAAAGGTTTTTTGGGATGTTGGGATAGCCGATCCGATAGACCTCAGGTTCTACATTTCAAGAGATCTCTTTTCGGATATTCCCTCGCTCATCACCGATCCCGTAACCATCGGAGATAAAGAGCTCTTCAACGATGAAATAGAGCCTGGCGAGAATATGTTTAGCGCGAAGTCCGATGATTTGCCCGCCCTTTCGACTATACTAGATATACTTAATGGAGGTACATCGGAGGATATATTCTGGCTTGCAGTATATAATTACAACTCTTCTGAGGATTCAACAGTTACTGTATATTTGAGCGGTACAGTTTGGGTCAAGAGAGTAATGGAGTAGTCATAAGTGGAAGAAAGACAGGAGATCAGAGTTCATAATCAGCACTTCGTTCAAAAGGAACAGGCGGACTCTGATCTCCTGATTATTCTAGTGTCTTATAACACTATCTTCTCGCTTATAGACTTACCCTGAAGAAA
>LVBU01000061.1 GCA_001603185.1 Thermotogales bacterium Thermo_02
AGCTAAGGAGTTAGATAGCGTGAAAAGAAGCAAATCTTCATAAGAAACGAATCTATGCGATCTGTTTCGGAAAGAAAAAACGCCCCGGGTAACCGGGACGTTCATTCATCAAGACAACGGTGGTTAAGTGTTGCTCTCAATGTGTAGATTATACCATGATTGCATCTTAAGATAGGAGCTGGTGGTTGCAGGGACGACTACCCAATCTCTTTCCCTGGAATCTTCTAATTCCTTTCTACTCTTTCTCACTTTCTTTCGAAATCGAGATAACGCCAAAGAAAGATCCACGTTCTTACACCTACAACTATCAACCCTTACGGGAGCAATCATATCCGTAATTAACCGATAATCGCCTCTAAATGCGATTATTTCCTTCAGGACTGGAATAAAGCCAGCTGGTCAGCTTTGGTTATTGATGACACGTTATGTAGAATATCGAATATATGCCCATCGAGGTGAGCAAATGATCGAAAAAGATATGATTATTAGAGTAGCCTGGATGTACTATTGTGAGGACAAGACACAAAACGAAATAAGCACAATTCTGAAAATCTCACGTCAGAAGGTTCAGCGTCTTCTGACCAAAGCAAAGGAAGAAGACCTTGTTCAGATAAGGATTGTAAATCCTATTTACAACTTACTTTCCTTAGAGAAGAGACTGAAGAAGGCTTTCTCTATTCAAGACGTTGTGGTTGTCCCTTCTGCACAAGAAGGCGAAGAGCTGAGAAAGAGTCTCTCGCGCGCTGCAGCAAATTATCTGTCGCCTCTTCTTGAGAAGACAAGCGTTTTGGGTCTGGGAAACGGTGCTACCCTTAGTCATCTGCCAAACTACATTGACTCCTCTATCACGCTCAGAAGTGACTTCAAAGTAGTTTCTTTGCTCGGAAATCTGCTCAAGAATTTCTCTTCAAACCCTTCAAGTATAGGAATGAGGTTTTCTGACAGGCTTGGGGTTCCTTACTATGGTTTGTGGGTCCCGTACAAACTGGATACTGTAGACGCTGTAGAAACTGTTATGAAACAAGAAGCGGTGTCCGAGGTCCTTGAGATGATGAAGACAGTCGAGATCTCGGTTGTAGGAATTGGCGCAACAAAGAACAGGAATTTGAATAGCGGTATCGTTAATGAAGAGGAGATGAAGACCTTACAATCTCTCGGTGCGGTCGGAGACATTCTGGGAAGATGGTTCAATATCGACGGAGAACCCGTCTTTGAAGAATTGAACCGGAGAGTAATCGGTGCGGATGTCAAAACACCGGGGAAGACTATCGGGGTCGCGGGCGGAATCGAAAAGCGTGAGGCAATTCTCGGTGCGCTCAGAGGAAAGTTAATTGATGTACTAGTAATCGACGAAAAGACAGCTGAAGTAGTTTTGGGAATATAGTTTAGCCAGCTTCAAATTGCAAAAAGGGGGTAAGAGAATGAAGGTTAGGCTTATTTGTTTGGTTGCGTTATTAGCTATTTGCTCGTCAGTAATGTTCGCACAGAAACCGGTAGTCGGAATATCTGTTATCGGAACAGAACATGATTGGGATATTCAGGCCTACAATGGAGCTATTGCAAAAGCTAAGGAACTTGGAGCTGAGGTCATTGCGTTTGACGGTGAGAGAAGACCGGAAAA
Source organism: Thermotogales bacterium Thermo_02 (assembly GCA_001603185.1). Lineage (GTDB taxonomy): Bacteria > Thermotogota > Thermotogae > Petrotogales > Kosmotogaceae > Mesotoga. The sequence continues at coordinate 1,622 of LVBU01000061.1, forward strand.
GATGCTGAACGATGTAAAAACCCTTATCTCCAGGAATGTTGATGTCCTTATTGTTATTCTTGGGTACAGAGAAGTAATAGAACCAGAACTGAAGATTGCCAGAGAAAAGGGAATAAAAGTGGTTACAGCGGACTTCCAATCGGTATATAGCCAGTGCAATGTCTCAACGAATAACATGACTGCAATGATTGAATTGTGTTTGAGGATGGTTGCCGACCTCAAAGGCGAAGGCAACATTGGAATCTTCTACAGACCTGGAAGTCCTATAGCGGAACTCAGAAAGAAGTGCCTTGATCTTGTTCTGAGCGAATACCCGAAAATAAAGATTGTCGCTCAAGAAGCTTATGTGGTTCCAGGAACAGTTCCTGATGCATACAACAAGACCAAAGACATGCTAAGAGCTAACCCCGAGATAGACGCTTTCTGGTCGCTATTTGATCAGCCAATGATAGGAGCTGCTCAAGCTATTGATGACTTAGGTAGCCGTTATCATGCGAAGTGCTACGGTTTCGATGGAGATCCGACCGCTTTGAAGATGATCAATGATCCAAATTCCTCCTTTGTGGCTACAGTTGCACAGCAGCCATACAAGATAGGTGAGACTTGTGCAGAAGTGGCAATGGAAATACTGAGTGGCAAAGAAGTGCCCGTTCTTAGATTTGTAGATCATATTCTCGTGACTAGAGAAAACGTTGGGAATCTACTGAAGTAGAATTGACACCCCATAAGTTGTTTCTGAGTTAAAGGACGGCCCCGTCGTTTCTTGACGGGGCTGAATATTAAAAGGACATTGAGGTGCCCAATGGATAAATCATTACTCAAAATGAAAGGAATAACCAAGAAATTTCCAGGAATACTTGCCCTCGATTCAGTTGATTTTGATGTTCCCAAAGGAGAGATAAGAGCGATTGTTGGAAAAAATGGTGCGGGAAAGTCGACTCTGATAAAGATCTTGACAGGCATATATACACCCGATTCAGGAGATGTGATGATTGGAGAAAAAAGCTTCAGCCACATAACACCCGATGTTATGTATTCAGAAGGCATTCAAGCGATTTACCAGGAAAACGACTTAGTCCCTTACTTCACCGTAGGTGAATCGATCATGCTTAACAACGAACCTAGGAGTTCCGTAAAGACATTCCTAGACAAGAAAAGCATGAATGAAAAAGCACACGCGATCCTCTTGGAAAAAATCGGAATCGACATTGATCCCAAGAAACTTATAAGAGAACTCAGTGTTTCCGAAAAACAGCTTGTACAGATTGCCAAAGCGCTTGTGAAAGAACCAAGGATCATGATATTTGATGAACCTACAGCCCCATTGTCTGCAAAGGAAATTGGCAAGTTGTTTGAGATTATTCGAGCACTTCGTTCTTCAGGAATAACAATAATCTATATCAGTCACAGATTTGAAGAGATATTTGAGATAGCCGATTCTATAACCATAATGCGTGACGGTAAAAAGATAATTGATCTACCTCTAAACGAAACTAACGAGGATGAAATTATTCGCCACATGACGGGTGGACAGATTGAAGTAACCGGAAGAGGAAAAGAGCGGAAGACGCTATCAGAGGAAATCACTTTTGAGGTCGAGGGTCTCCATAGCGAGAGAGTTCACGGGATCTCATTTACTCTCCGAAAGGGTGAGATTCTTGGACTTTTCGGTGCTGAAGGGGCCGGACAGGTAGAGATGGTTCGGGCAATCTATGGATTACTCCCAAAGAAGGGAAGAATGAAGCTAGGTGGAAAGGAGACACGAATAAGGAAACCGACTGACGCGATAAAGAAGGGAATCGGATATGTGCCAAGAGACAGAAAGGAGGAGAGTCTGGTAAGAACATTCACTTTGGCGGAGAATGTTACCCTTTCACACCTTGAGGCCTTTTCGTCGGCAGGGTTCGTTAGCAAAAGATCTGAGCAAAAAATCGCAGAAAACATGATAAAGGATCTTGCCATTAGTACTCGAAGTACAAGAACAGTTGTCAATTTCCTGAGTGGGGGAAATCAGCAAAAAGTTGCAATAGCAAGATGGCTTACCTTTCCACTAAAAATGCTAATACTCGACTATCCAACAATGGGAGTAGATGTTCAGGCAAAAGTGGAGATTTACAGATTGCTTAACAAGATCTCGGCGGAGGGAACTTCGATAATAATCATTACTCCGGAATACGAAGAGATAGAAATGCTATGCGATAGAGTCATGGTTATGAAGGACGGACTACAGAGAGCCATTCTCGATGTCAAGGATATTGATGAAGACATTCTTCTCAAGTACGCTATCGGATCTTCGGAAAGTGTGGTGTCTTAAATGGAGAAGGTATTTGAAATCAGGAAATTCAAGAGCTACATTACGCTGGGGATCTTCTCTTCAGTAATAATCTATCTCATCTTTGCATCACACGGCTTCCTGAGGTTCGACAATTTGATGAATGTGATAATCTCTGCGACATTTGTGGCAGTTCCTGCAATGGGACTCGGAACAATTATGTTGTCAGGCTCGTTTGATCTATCTTTTGTCGGGATAATCGGTGTTGTTTCAGTAACATCAATAAGAATGATTCAGGCAGGAATAGCTATGCCGATAGTACTAATAACCTCTCTAGCTGTAGCTGTAGGATTTGAGTTAGTGAATGCGGTACTGATAATAAAACTTCGGATACATCCTTGGTTGACGACAATATCAACTATGTTGGCCGCTCTTGGTCTCGAAAAGGCAATCAGCAAAGCTTACTTCTTGACCACTTCTCACCCTTTCTTCCGAACCATAAGATTTGATAGCTTTCTCGGGATTCCACTACCAGTATGGATTCTTGGAGTGTCATTCGCTGCCATGTACCTGCTGATACACAAAACGGCATTCGGTATGCATCTCTATGCTGTCGGTGGAAACGAAGTAGCTGCAAGAAAGGCCGGGCTTAAGGTCGAAAGATTGCGGTTCAGTTCCTTCGCAGCAATGGGGGTATGCATTTGGGTAGTCTCTCTTGTATATCTTTCTCAGCTCTCGGGATACACGCCAGAAGCAGCGTACACTAATCTGAACGAAGTAATACTCTCAGTGTTCTTTGGAATGTCGATTTCGAGAAAGAACATTATCACTATTCCGGGTGCCGTAGTTGGAGCCGTTTTTGTAGCACTTCTGGCAAACGGTCTAGCACTTTCAGGCGTCAGTTCATACTGGATAAAACTCATAGAGGGTTGTCTGGTGATTGTCGTAGTCATAACAAATGCTATGGGGAGTGGTGAAATTGTCCAGCTCGAAAAATAGTACCGTAATGAACAACGAAAGAATCTCTACATCGCGCAAACTTGCCGACTTTCTGGTTAATGGAAGCGTAGTTATTGGATTTGTTGGAATAGTAATCTTTTTCGCTTTCAGAAGCGGTTCCTTTTTCAGATGGGACAATATCTCCGATATACTCCTTAGGTTATCAATTACAACTCCTGCGGCGTACGGAGTAATGCTTGCTCTTGTTGCAAAAGGAATCGATCTCACTCCCGGTACAACAATGGGCCTTGTCGGTATAACAATCGCCAGCGGAGTAACGGCAGGAATGAATTTTGGACTCACTATCTTTCTTGCGATTCTCGTTGGCGTTGCTATTGGACTTGTGAATGCTTTCTTGATAGCAAAAGCAAACTTAAATCCTTTCATTGCCACTATCTCGATACTTTTCATTGGTAACAGTATTGAAAAGAGCGTCACAAGAGGCGGATTACCAATTTATCTATATCCCTCTCCAGCTTCTCTGAATCAGATCTACCGGGGCAGTACTCTTGGAATACCGAATCCAATACTTATCTTGGTAATCATGACACTAGTGCTCTATCTTTTCCTGGAAAAGAGTATGTATGGAAGAAGGCTCTATGCTTGCGGAGAGAGCATAAAAGCCTCTCGTGCATCAGGTATTCCTGTAAGACTCTATTATGGGGCGGCCTATTTGATCGGGGCAATATGTGCAACCATAGGTGGGATCATTCTTTGTTCCCAGATACGCTCTGGACAGCCGCTTGTTGGACACTCTTATATGTGGGATGCCATAGGAGCAGCTTATCTTAGTACTATAATGTCAAGAAGAAATTTCAGACCTAACGTCTTTGGCACGTTGTTTGGAGCTCTTGTAATGGCAACAGTGGCAAACGGACTTACTTTGATGGGACTTGCATTCTACTGGAAGGAGTTCGCGAAGGGTCTTGTGATTCTCATTATGCTACTCGTCTCTGTTATGAAAAAGCGTTACGAAGGGAGTCGCCTGTTTTGAACCCGCTTACGCTCACTATAGATATTAGCACAGGAGGAATCCATGTCTGTCTCATAAACGAGAGTTTGGAGATTATCTTTGAGAATTACAGAGAACTTGAGTATTCGAGATCAGAGGTTCCAGGCGCAAAAGAAATCGATACGGAAGAACTCTGGGAGACCCTGATTGAGATGATCCGAAGAACTCACAGTGAAGTCGGCATACTTAATGAAGTATCTAAAATCTCCGTGACAAGCCAGCGAGAAGGGTGCGTCTTCCTGGACAATAATGACCGTGTCTTGTTAGCCTGCCCTAATATCGATTCCCGAGCATCGGAAATAGCTCGTTCTCTTCCACTGGATACGAAAAAGGAGATATACAACATTACTGGCCATTGGCCAGATTGCTACTTCCCTGCCATGCGACTGCTGTGGTTCAGACAGGAAGTGCCATCTCTATTCGAAAAGATCAGCCGTTTCATGATGCTCAACGAATGGGTTGTATACAAATTGCTTGGCAAAAGTTCATCTGAGTCCGTCTGTGAGAAAACTAACGCAGCAGAATCGATGCTTTTCGATGTGCGTGAGAACGCTTGGTCAGATAGGTTAATAGATATGCTTGATTTGTCGCATCTACAGTTTTCGAGAATCGTTGAACCTGGCACAATTTCAGGATCAATCGACAGTACTTTATCAAGCATTCTGAGAATACCGGGCAACGCTGAAATCAAAATTGCTATGGCGGACACTCAATCTGCAGTCCTTGGTTCAGGAAGTTCCGAACCGGGAGATATTGTAATAATCAATGGATCCACTACACCGATACAGATGATAATGGACTATCCTTTAGTGGACCGAATGCATAGAACCTGGACTTGCCCCTATCTGGACAACCTGTGGACACTTGAAAGCAACTGTAGAAAGACGGGCTTAATGTACAGGAGGATCAGAAATGATCTTCAACAATTCATGAGCCAGATTGATGAAAGTCTGTTTTTGGGCAGCAATAAGCTCGACAAGATAATTGCTATGGCTGCCCGCGATTCACATGACACTCTAGCGTTTCTCGGTCCTGGCATTTTTGATGTATCATCCGGTAAGAATCACCCATATTCTATCTCCTTCTCCGATGATCGTGTTAACATCTTCAGCTCAGTTTTAGTCGGATACATAGAGAATCTTTCATTTGCAGTGAGAGCAAACATAGAGCAACTGGAAGAGATTTCAGAAAGACGAGCAAAGAGAATAATCCTTACAGGAGGCGCTTCGCGAAACAGCTTGCTGAGATCCATACTCCCCACATTGTTGAAGGAGAGCAGTCTGTTCGTTACTGAAAACCTTGATACTACATCTATAGGCGCTTCGGTTATTGGCAGAGAAAGGGAAACAAAGATCAAGGAAATCCTTCTGAGTTCTGTTAGGAAGCTTCCTGTTTCAGAAAACGACAGCGATTTCTACGAGAAGAAATACCATATATGGAAAGATTGGTACTCTAACACAATCAGCAGAACCCGAATGGAGGAATGGCAATGAAGAAGATTCTCATCACATCAGAATTGGATGACAAAACACATGAAGTGCTTGCCAAAAGATTCACGGTAGCCTTAAGAGGAAGAGCTGCTGGAGAGAGTGCGTTTCTTTCGGAAAACATAATGATTGAAGCGATAAACGATTTCGAACCTGAAATCCTCGTTATAAGTGCTGATAAGATTAGCCGAGCGATTATTGAAAGCACTAACAGCTTGAGATTGATAGTAGTTACAAGAGGAAATCCCGTGAACGTTGATCTAGTTGCATGCAAAGAGAGAGGTATCATGGTTTCTTACACTCCGGCGAGAAATGCCAATTGCGTAGCAGAACTCGTGATCGCCATGATGATCTGTTCCGCTAGAAATCTCTTTCAGGCATCTGAGGCAATAAAGGACGGGACAGCAGCAATAAAAAGCAAAGCCAGTGTTGTTGACAAAGGAAATGACGTTATATGGTCAGATCCTGAATTGAAGGTTATGCCTTACATAAGATTTAGAGGTTTCGATATACAGGGAAAAATCCTGGGGCTTATTGGTCTTGGCTCCATAGGAAGGAAAACGGCAACCAAGGCAATCGCTTTGGGAATGAAAGCAGTTGTCTTCGATCCCTATGTGCCGGAGGAAGAAATATCGAAAATCGGAGCTTCATGTGTATCACTAGAGAGGCTTTTGTCTGAATCGGATTTTGTTAGTCTGCATGCAGGAGTAAATAAAGAAACCGAAAAAATGATTGGTCTTGAAGAGCTTCTTCAAATGAAAAGTTCCGCCTATCTTATCAATACTGCGAGAGGAGCTCTAGTAGATCACGATGCCCTCTATGAGGTTCTGAAAAGCAAAAGGATAGCAGGAGCTGCAGTTGACGTCTTCTATTACGAACCCATAGCTATGGATGATTCTTTTCTGAAGCTCGATAACTTCATAATTACTCCCCACATAGGAGGAGCTAGTACCGATGTCATAACACATCACTCAGAGATGGCTCTTGAAAGCATTTTAGCTTACTGTAGTGACAATGAGATACCACACAAAGCATTTTGATAGCGGGAGAGTGAATTGAATGTTTGAAACTGAGAAGAAAGAGCTGATCGAGTACGGAATTAGAGTTTTCAAAAGTGGTCTGGTACAAGGTACTGGTGGCAACCTCAGTGTTAGGGTTGGAGAGAACGGCGACATGTACCTTATTACACCAAGTGGAATAGACTACGAACACGTCGTCTTGGATGACATTGTACTCATCGATATGAAAGGAAACATAGTAGAAGGGAAGAGAAACCCTTCAATAGAACACGGAATGCATAGAGCGGTTTACGAGAAAAGAAGGGATGTCAATGCAATAATCCACACTCATTCCTTGTATTCAACCGCACTATCAATTACAAAGCAACCTCTCCCTCAGATAGAATCGAGTGTCGTCCTAATGAGAGGGCAGATTGAAGTAGCTGAGTACGCACGGCATGGAAGCATAGAACTGGCTAAGAACGTTGTTGAAGCACTCGGAGACAGAAAAGCGGCTCTCATGGCAAATCATGGCCTGCTTGCAGCCGATGAGTCACTTGCAAAAGCACTGAAAACCTGTATTAGCGTTGAGCATTGTGCTCACATGTACATTCTGGCAAGAAGTGTAGGCCAAGTCTATCCAATTTCCCCGGAGAAGTGTGACGAGTTGAGGGATTACATTAAGACCTCCTACGGGCAGAAGAAATAAGAAGATTCCAACTGTGGTTGCTACTCTTGAAAACAAGTTGCTACATTCCCGGAAGGAGAGAAAATGACCGCAAAATCCTTGCTAACAAATAAGATTACTGTTATTCCACTTGTGGTACTGATATCCATTTTGTGGGGGAGCGCTTTCCCGGTCATTAAGCTAATATATGCCGAGCTGGGTGTCAAATCAGTATCAGTTCCGGCGAGAATCTTTCTTGCAAGTTTGCGATTCTTGATAGCTTCTGCAATTCTTCTTCTGGTAAGTTTTGCAATGTTCCGTAAGCAATTGCTTGTGAAAAAAGAGTATATTCCAAGAATCTTTCTACTGGGTTTCTTCCAGACAATTCTACAATACATTTTCCTCTACGTAGGAATGGCAAACACATCAGGCTCCAAAGGTTCTATACTCACATCTACTCTCAACTTCTTTCTCATCATTATTTGCCACTTCTACTACAAAGATGACAAACTGAACCTCAGAAAATCGCTCGGACTGATTCTGGGTTTTTCCGGCATTGTCCTCGCGAACTGGGATAAAGGAATGAGCTGGACCTTTAATTTAAACGGAGAGTTCCTTTTGATTCTTGTTGGCGTTGTTTCTGCAATTGGTTACTTCATGGCGAAAGAACTCTCAAGAGAGGTTCATCCCGTAATCATCACTACTTGGCAGATGATAATCGGTTCTCTTGCACTGCTTATCATAGCGTCGATGTTCATGAAACCAGGCGACATTGTGCACATAACTGTAAAAGGATGGTCTCTGATAATCTATTCGGGGATTATTTCTTCAGTTATCTTTCCTATTTGGTACTCTGTTCTCAAATACAATAAGGCAGGAGAGATCACGATTTATAAATTCATCGTTCCCATATCTGGGACACTAATCTCTTCATGGATAGTCCCGGGAGAAATAATCCCCTCGGCGATGCCGGCTGCTCTGATACTGGTTACAGCGGGTATAGTGACCGTGAACTATAGTCGAAAAACTCCGAAGATAAAGGAGGCTACATAGTGATTTTACGAATCGATCTTAACAATAGATCTTTCGAGAAAGAGGAATACAAGCACTTCATCGGAGGAAGAACTCTGTGTTCAAGGTTGATCACCGAACAAGTTAGACCGGATATTCATCCGCTAAGCGAGAAGAATGTTTTGGTGATTTGCCCTGCTTCCTTCGCGGGTTCGATGGTACCTAACTCAAATAGACTTTCCATAGGAGCAAAGAGCCCTCTTACCGGAGGAATAAAGGAATCTAATATCGGCGGGAGAGTACCGGATCTTGTGGCCCGAAACGGCTATAGAGCTATAACGATAATCGGATCGCTCGAAGAACTATCGGTAATTGTAATTGGCAAAGAAGACTTGAAGATTGAAGAAACACCTGAGCTTAAAGGATTGATGAACTACGAACTATTTGAAAGATTGTACGAAAGATATGGAAAGAACATTGGAATACTCGGTGTTGGACCTGCAGGTGAGAATAGGCTCATGAACTCAACAATATCTGGCAATGATCTTGAAGGTCATGCGTCTCGGCATGCTGGCAGAGGTGGTATGGGGGCGGTCATGGGAAGTAAAAAGATAAAGGCGATTGTCTTCAGAGAGCCTTACACACGCATGTTTATGCCGGAGGAAGATAAGAGGAAAGAGTTTATTAGTACTTGCAGAGAATTCGCCCAGAAAACAATCAAGAACAGACTAAACATGACGCTCTTTAGCAACTTGTCTTTAGTAAGCTACATTAACAGGCTTGAGGCACTCCCGATAAGGAATTATAGAGAATCTTCCTCAGAAGAGGCACTTGCATTGTCAGGAGAGAACATTAAGGAAGTGCTCGAATCAAGAGGCGGAAGAATGGGACATGCATGCTCGAAGAACTGCGTTGTGAGATGCTCGAACGTGATTCATGATAAGGATGGGAGATATGTTACCTCGGGCTTTGAATACGAATCTACAGTAATGCTTGGCTCAAACCTCGGGCTCTTCAACTTCGATGAAGTAGCACCCCTGGAAAGATTCTGTGATGATTTTGGTCTCGATACCATAGAAACTGGAGCCACCTTTGCAGTTGCTGCAGAGGCCGGTTTGGCAGAATTTGGAGATCCGAATAGTTTTATGGCATTGACAGAAGAAATAAGAACTATGACACCTCTAGGTAGAATCCTAACATCTGGCGCGGGTCTATTTGGAAAGGTATTTGGAGTTACGAGAGTTCCAGTAGTCAAGAATCAATCAATGGCTGCATATGACCCGAGAAGTCTTAAAGGTACAGGAACTACCTATGCCACTTCACCTATGGGCGCAGATCACACAGCGGGGAATGTCTTTCCTGCCGTTAGTAAAGTAGATGTTAGGGGTAGTGTTAACCAGGTAGAAGAATCTCTTTATAGACAGATTATGTACACAGCACTAGATATGTTCATCTGCATTTATGTTGGAGCGACAGAGGAGAATCTAGATACTATAGCGAAATTGGTAAACCTCTTCTATCGTGAAGAAATCACGAAAGAAGACATCTTCGAAATCTCGAAGGAGACCATTATGCTTGAGACGAGATTCAATGAAGCGTGTGGCTTAAGCTCCAAAACCAATGTAATGCCTGAGTTCTTCACTAATGAGAAAGAGAGCAGAGGAGATGTTTATGATATACCTCCTTCAGAATTGCAGAAAGCTTCGGAGATATTGAATCATATAACTATTAGGTCTTGATATTTCGCGTAAGATTAGAGCAAAACGATCCAGCTGTTATGAGAGACGAAAAGAGAAGTGTCTAGAGAAGAAAGTAGAGAGTCTGTGGCTTAGGATCTGCACTGCCAGTAAGATAGCTGTCGGTGCAGATTTTGCTTGAATGTCATGAGTACTCAGGCAGAAATATTTCGTAGGCTTCCTATACACAATGTGGTGTTGCTCTAAGACGTACACATTTCTCTGTGATCGGAAGCAGGTCTTTGGTAAGCTCTACAAAAGCATTATGACGATCGGGTCTCACAGCTCCAGATCTCTATCTGGATATTCTCATAACCAAGCATCTATGTTTGTCAGTTGCGTGAGAACTATAGTGGTATGTTAGGAGCCGTAGTGAGTAGTGGGCAGTGAGTGGTGAAGAACGGCAGTACAGCGTGTGTTCTCCGGGACTCCGATCCAGGGACCAGCTCCTAAAAAATCTACACTCTGAGTCAAGCTCTGTCCCGGTTTTTCGCGACCCTGTCATCCCGTAGCGCTCTTATACGGGATCTCGCGTATCGTCTGTCTCTTCCTCTCTCCTCATCTCGTGTTCTCTCGCTCGGAAAAAGGTGGACTGAGAACGTCTCCTGACGCTCTTGCGAACGAAGAACAAAGCTCTTAGCTCTGGAACTAAGAACCGTTCTCTTAAACGGATAACTTCTTCTCACTCGAGCGGTCTCGACTTAGTGTATGGAAGCATAGCGATGTACTCAATATTCAGCATTGTGCAGGCGCTTCTGCCCTGAATACGTTCAGGCTAAGCCATCCTTCAGTGAAAGCTAACGAAGGAAAGCTCTGAAAATATTCAATGCAGTGTTATTCCCGCTTTGTCGGCTTTCACAATGAGATAATTGACGAATGCAGAGCAAGAGACCAGCATGAAGCGTGCGTCTTCTTGAAATATCTCACTCTTGCCATCTGTGAAGGCGTGCCTTATACCCTGTTCATCACTTGAATATCCGTAGATTTTCGACAATCCAGTTTTGAGTGCTTTGTGCAGTGAGATTAATCCCTTCTTCTCTATAGAATCTAGTGCCTCACCGAGAGTTGCTTTCGGATCACCACAGATGATTCTGCAGAGAGATTCTACAGCACTTATTGATTCCTTTACTGAATTACGGTAATCTGGGTCTTGCTTCTTTGAGTACATTTCCAAAGCGGCAAGGATGTGCTTCTTAACACCGTTTAGTGGATCTGCTAAGTGTATTGCACTTTCTATTTCTTCGATCTCTTCATCTTCTATTATTGGAGTTACAGAGGTCTCAATGATCCTGTATCCGGACATATTACTTTCAAGAACGTTATTCAAATTGTCCTTAAAAGACCACAGCTGATTCTCGCGGCGGGAATCTTTGGCAATCCAGTCAAGCATGAACTCTATGAGATCATATAATTCGTACCAGTCGAGTTTGTCGAAGAGGTCTTTAAGAGATACGAGGTATCCAGAGATTTCTGTTGGCATTTTATCAAGTGGCAACTTAAAGAACGACTTCCAGAATGCAGTGTACAATGATTTGTCGGATGGGCTTAAAAGCAAAAAGCCGTAGCCACCACAAGTATCAGCACTAAACTCAGCATACACTTCGTTCCACAAGGCATTTCGCAAATCGTCATCCATGGAATCGATCTGAATATCTACCTTTGGTTGCTTGTAGCCATATCTCTCAGAGAATCGTTTCATTTTTTCACCTCTCCAGTCTTTCAAAATCTGTATTTCACACTCCCAGAACAACCTCATAGTCAAGGATTTTCTTTCGATCTTTCCAGCCGGGCATATGGATGCTGAGAAAATCATAGAATTCTTTATTATGTCCGGGATACATGATGTGAATCAGTTCATGGAGCATTACGTATTCTATACAGGGTTTCTTGGCTTTGTAGAGATAGTAGTTCAGCGTTATGATTCCCTTCTTTCTGTTGCAGCTTCCCCAGAGTGTTTTCATTTTTCTCACTTTTATCGTAGGTCTCGCATAGCCATATTTGCCAATTACAGGATAGAGTTTATCAAGCAGACTTTCGTAGAGCTCTTTTTGCTGGATCTTAATCCAGCTGTCTAGCTGTTCTGCAAGGGTCTTTTCATCTTTCGGATCCGGGGTGTAGATATATAGCTTATCGTCATCCAGAATGACTCTCTTCTGCCTTGCCTCGCGTATTATTACCATGAGCTGTTCACCCAGAAGTCTGATGTTCACGCCACTTTTTATGAAGTTCAGTTTGTCATTAGCCGCGCTCTCTCTGAAAAAGCCCAGCTTCCCTTCGATCCAGTTTCGTTTCTTCTCTACAAACTTCTCGATCCACTCCAGCGAAACCCCGTGAGGTGCCAAGATTGCAACCTCTTCATTTGGAAAGACTTTCAGTCTAACGCTTTTCATCTTTCGCCTGGTTACAACGACCTCTATCTCTTCGCCGTTATTCAGTTTCAACTTCATTGTTTCCACCAATACCTCTTCTTGGCAACGATAAGCAGCTTATCGAGAATGAGATCTATAACCTCCGTTGAAACCTCCAAACCGTGAGCCTCAACAAAATCAAAGATGAGATCGTCTAGCTCGGACGTGATTCTTTTGTGGACGGCGAGGTTATCGCGCCAATCGATTTTTGTGTTTTTAGCCACTGCCTGTTTTATTCCCTGAGAAAGCACTGCCAGATCTTCCTCCATCATTTCATCTAGCTTCAGTTCATCGTGCTGCTGCAACTCGTGGAGCACAGCACTGTAAAAGGCCTTTGCGTCGCTGTCATTGTCGATTCTCGAGGGATAGCTTTTCCCGGAGCGGCCTTCTCGAAGATCCTCTGCCAGTTTCTCCATGTTTGCGAGGTATTTGTCAGTACTTCTTTCTTCTTCATACTTCCTGAGTGTTTCCTTTATCCTTTCGGAGAACTCCATATAGATCGCGGGGTCGTCATGTTCCCTGGAACTGATTTCGGCTATCATCCTTGTCTTTATAGCATCGGCTTTGGACTTGCTATCGCCAAGCGTGTTAAGCTGTTCGTCCATCTTTGCCTTATAAAGGATGTCTAGCGGTTCCATCACGATCCAGGCATCGTTCGCCTGTACGTATTTATTGAGCAAACCTTTTATCTTGTCGTCATACTCTTTCGTGTTCGCTCCACTTGCGTCGTCGTGAATAAGGCTCACCGAGCTCCTGAGCTTGGTGAAGAAGAGCCATTCGTTCCTGTATTGCTCCGCCTTCTTGACTCCGACGAGGTTGAAGAACTCGTAGCTGGAATATAGCAGGTCGATCATCTTTGAATACTCTTTCAGCCTGTCGTAGAAATCTCTTCGTAGCTCGTCGTTATCAAGATGCTCCTGCCAGACACTCGTGCGTTTCTCGTCGATAGGAATAGTTGAGAAGAGATCAAGAAGTCTCTCCCTTACTCTAAGCAACTCCTTGTTATTCTCTGTCGGCCCGGCCAAAACATCCTTTATATCCTCTGTCTCGAACTTGTTCATTCCAGATTTCTCGTCTGAATAAAGATCCAGCGCGCTATGAAGCTTTTTGAAGACGCCGTAGTAATCGACGATAAGCCCGAAATCCTTACCGGGATAGACGCGGTTAACCCTCGCTATAGCCTGCAAGAGATTGTGATCCTTCATGGGTTTGTCTACGTATAACACGGCAGCGATTGGGGCATCGAAACCCGTCAGCAATTTTTCTTTGACGATTATCAACTCGATATCATCGTCTTCCTTGTTGAACGTTGTTCTAACATATTCTTCGTGCGTTTCGGCATCACCGTGCAGCGGTTCTATAACCTTCTTGAAGAAATCGGTGATCTTCTCACTGCTGGAGCCGGACGTATCGTCGTCATCGCCCTCTCTCACATCTCTCGGACTTATAACTACCGCTGTGTTGATACCGCCCAGACTTTTCAGCTCGTTGTACATATCTACAGCAGCGGCTCTTGAAGAACAAGTCAGTATTGCCTTGAATCCCTTCTGTCGGCAATAGTGTATGAAGTGTTCATATACGTTTACGGCTACCATCTCCAGCCTCTTGGAAGTCTGTGCAAGATGGAAGAATGAGCTGTACTTCTTCTTCAGTCGTTCTTTCTCTTCTTCACTGAGCGGAGCGGTAACGTATTTGAGAATCTCATCGATCTTTGCATTCGATATTCCCTGAGGTATTATCCTGCCCTCATAAACAAGCGGGACGGTAACACCATCGCTGATAGCGTCTTCCATGGTGTAAGAATCTATGAGAGGTCCGAATTTCTCGTAAGTGTTCTTCTTCTCTTCTTTTATAAGAGGTGTACCGGTGAAAGCAAGTTTCACGGCATTTGGCAGAACCGTGTTCATATAGGTGTTCAGTCTCCCGTAGTGGCTTCTATGACCTTCGTCGATTATTAGAAATATGTTCTCATTATCCTTTCTGAAGTTCATCTTTATAGCTGTCTCGAACTTCTTCACTATCGTTGTCACCACAGTCTTTCCATCGTCTTTTATAAG
>LVBU01000555.1 GCA_001603185.1 Thermotogales bacterium Thermo_02
TCAGAAGAGAAGCCTGATAATCCACTCAAAGACGCCACTCATGTCTCCAGTCTTAGAGACTATGAAACCCACTATTTGATGGCCGGTCGCTGGTAGCCTTAGAAGATGCTCGCCAATACCCTTTTGTTGATATATAGCGATGAAACCTCTGGCTTCACCGCCTACGGCGACTCTTGCGGAGGAAAAACCGCCAAGCGAGTAATTGTTTGCCATTGCAGCTCCTCCAATAGCTATATCATACGCAATGGCAAGGCCGCCAATGGCCATATAGAGAGCTACGGCCAGTCCTCCAACGGCAACCCACAAACTGGTAGCGATTCCACCCATCGCGAGACTTAGCGCGAGGGATATTCCTCCTGCCGAGACTACGCCTATCGATATTCCTCCAATGGCAATAACACCGACGGCGACATTTCCAATCGCAATTACACCTTTGGCAATTCCAAAAGGCTTCGTGTTGATCTGAACCAGGGGTATTCCTTTGAAAGCGGTCTTAGAAGTGAACTCAAAACCGCTTCTCATCCGAAGGCCGCTGCCGCCAACATACCTTGCTTTTGGATAAGCGTTGCGTACTTCATCCAGATAATTCCTTGCAAATTCAGCCGGGCTACCAAGAATCTTTGCTAGATCGCTGGTACCACTGTCGAAGGTCTTATTGCGTACTACAGAGACAATATCCTTCTCCATGCGCTTCTTCGTCTCTCTGTCAGCTGCAATTCTTAGCATTACAGAATTCACAAATCTCTTGATCTTCTTTTCGTCTACCATCTATGGTCGCCTCCAGAAAAACATGCAAAAAACTGAATTCGAGAAACTGATAGATCAATCATACGCTCTCATAGTATTTTCGTCTTCTTCCATAAGATAGGGAACAGTTGAAGCCATATCCATTTTCTTCCAGAAAGACAGCTTTCGATGGGCGTCATAGTACTTCAAAGGTATCGGATGAGTTCCTATAACAACCGGGATTCCGTAATAGCTCTCAATAAACTCTTTGAACTGCTTTATTCTAGGACATGGTGGATATCCTACAACCATACCTGTTGCGAGATGAATAGCTTCAGCACCGTTTTTCAGCATCTCTTGAGGCACATACTCGATGTTTCCACCAGGACAGCCACCACAGTAAGAGTAACCGATCAGCTGTAGCTCTTCTTCAATCGGATAAATAGAAAAGCCTCCCGTGTGTTCGCGCATTGCTCTCAAACACTTGCCACCGCCGCAACTCTGGTATCTCCCACAGATTATTATGCCAATCTTCTTCAT
>LVBU01000556.1 GCA_001603185.1 Thermotogales bacterium Thermo_02
TGTATAAGAGACAGCAGTACAAACGTTCTAACGCGTGAACGCAACGCCGGAATAACTTCGAATGAAGGATTTTCGGTAGTAGCGCCGATTAAAATTATTTCTCCGGATTCAACCGATGCCAGGAGAGCATCCTGCTGAGCTTTGTTGAAACGGTGAATTTCATCAATGAATAAAACTGTTCTTTGGAAGTGCTGTAAATTTTCTTTCGCGAGTTCTATAATTTGCCTGATATCTTTAACTCCAGAGGAAACAGCATTTATTTTATGAAACTCAGCCTTCGTTTGCTCTGAAATAATTTTCGCGAGCGTAGTTTTTCCGGTGCCGGGCGGTCCCCATAAAATAATCGAACTGAGTTTATCCGATTCGATCATCATTCTTAATGGTTTGCCACTGCCGACAAGATGAGATTGCCCTTGAAAGTCATCCAGAGAATGCGGGCGGATTCTTTCCGCAAGCGGTGCCGCCGGTATCTGTAATTTATCATCCATAATTATTTTTCTTCAACGCGCAAAGCATTTTCGTTTGGAAGCATCATGTTGTAACGCTCGCGGGCAACTTTTTCTATTTTTTCTTTTTTAGTATTCAACGAATCAATTTCTTCCCGCAAACTTTGAAGACGCAATTCGGTTTTCTTGATTTCATCGTCGAGTTTATTTATTTCATTTCTCAGCTTAACATATTTGAGAATGCCGTTTTCATTAAACACCAAAAATGCTAACGCGATTATGAAGAAAGCAAAAATTATTAACCGTTGTACAAGCTTATTTTTTTTTAAGGCCATTAAAGTGCATTCTTGATTATACGATCGATCAATTCTTCAAAACTTACACCCGCAGCTTTTGCCATTTTAGGAACAAGGCTTGTGCTGGTCATTCCCGGTAAAGTATTTACCTCGAGGCAGTAAGTTTTATAATCTTTAGTAAGACGGAAATCGACACGCGCGTAACTTTGGCAACCAACCGAATTAAACGCGAGTAAAGCTTGATGCTGCAAATGCTCGGTAACTTTAGGAGGAATTTCTGCGGGAACGATATAATCAGTCATGCCAGAAGTATATTTTGATTGATAATCATAAAACCCGCTTTTAGGTTTAATTTCCAGCACCGGCAAAACTTGCTGACCCAGTACGGCAACTGTTAATTCCCTTCCAGCAACATATTCTTCAACTAAAGCTTTGTTGGAGAACTCCAAAGCTTTTTTTACCGCTTGCTCAACTTCAACATCGCCGCGGCAAATTGTTAATCCTATTGTCGAACCTTGATCATTTGGTTTTACAACACACGGGTATCCAAAAAACTTTTTAATTTTTTCCCGCACACGAGTAAAATCATTTTCATCTTTTTTTACCACAAACCATTTTGGAGTTGAAACATCAAAATGCTGGAACATTATCTTCGTCATACATTTATCCATAGCGAGCGAGCTTGCAAGTACTTTTGAACCGGTATATTTTATTCCGCGAAGCTCAAGCAAAGATTGCAAAGTCCCGTCCTCGCCATATTTACCGTGCAAACCGATAAACGCAACATCAACATCATCCATTAAAGTGGAGTTGATTACTTCCACATAATTTCTGTTGGAAATTTCCGTGTATTCTTTTTCCTCAAAAAATTTATCCGCTTCCTTTGGTTGATTTAAACCATAAGCCGGATTAATTAATTTTACTTTATAACCGAGATCGTACAAAGCCTTCATTACCGATTTTGATGTTGCTTTCGAAACTTCTTTTTCCGGTGATGTTCCGCCCAATAAAAGGGCCACTGTAATATTACTATTCGACATTTTCGTATCCGTTGTGT
>LVBU01000557.1 GCA_001603185.1 Thermotogales bacterium Thermo_02
AGATGTGTATAAGAGACAGATATAATCCCGCTTGAAGAATGAGTCTTGGGTTCGAAGAATTCTTTAGTATCAGCGGAATTAATCCATGCAGTGTTTTGCGTAAATCTTTATTAAGACGGAAATAATACTCAAGTTTTTTGCGGCGCTCATTGCGCATCTCAATCATCTTTTGTTCTGTGCGGTCGTTGTGCTGCCAAAGTTTTATCAGCGGATCCTGCGCTATGCCGAGTTTCATCCCAAATTTGCGCAGACGATTAGATTCCACGCTGAAAGGCAGAACGCTTTTGTATCTCTTTTCAAGTTGATTAGTTAAATAAGTAATCTCATTGAGCAGCTGCCAGAAATTACTGTTTGTATTGTCAAGCTGATTTATTTCCGCTGATAAATTTGGGTCTATCTTCGCGGATTTATCTATAGCCGAAATCGTTTTTATGATTTCGGAAAGCTGTGTAACGTTTTCAAGCAGAGCGGAAGCGACGAGCAAATGCCCCTGACCGGAAGGACGATTGCTGCCGTCCCAATCACCCCAGAAAGAAAGAAGAGTTGGGTTGGATTCATTTGCGTAAATCATCTCGTAATTTTCGGAAGCGATCATAGAGCGTAAATCGCAAACAAGTTCCTCGCCTTCCTTCGCGGATTTAATAGCAATGTTTTTGCCGAGGTATTCCTCGATTAAATTATGAACGAGTTTAGATACAAGCGCTTGCCCGGGTTTTTGGTTGCGTAAAATTTTTTCGATAGCTGAGTTGAAAAGAATATCAACATCAAGCGCGTACAACTGCGTTGGGTGAACGGTTCTATCGAATGAGCGCTTGCGGAATCTTTCCTGCCTAAGTTCAAGATTATCCTTATAGAACTCGAACTCCAAACGTCTTTCAAGATTTTTATTTCCTTCCGAAGAAATACATGAAACAAAATCCCGCGAAATATTTAAATGGTCTTTAAATATTCCTTCGTAAGTAGCAAGCCGGCTTCGCAGATACTTCTCCAAAAATCTTTCCGTAAGAATACGCCGATCAGTCTCTTCAGGAAAAATTCTTGTCATAGATTGAGCGGCAACCTTACATTCATCTATTAGCTCAGAATTGAATTGATTCCACATGGTTCCGGCTTTTTCGAAATAGGGATTTGTTTTTCTGCTCTGGGTTTTAACCACGAACAGTTGCTTGTTGTACTTAGCTTTTTCTTCGGCTATTAACCGGTTTAAATCAATTAGCACTCTTCTTGTTTTGCGTAAAAGAATTTCTGGAGTATCCGTTCCGCCGAGGGTAAGGCGGAAAGATTTTCTTCCGAGTTCATAACCTTTAGCTGTACGAGCAAAAGCCGAAAGAGGAACAAGTCCGATTCCCTGCGCTGCCAATCCGTACGAAAGCCAATCGAGCGAAAGTCCGTTCGGCAGTTTATCTATAACCATTCGCGGGTACATGCTGCCTTGTGGTCTTTGTATATAAATGTGAAACGCGTTGCGCGACTCCGGGAATTCCGCCGAGGCGTCTTCGAGCGATTTCATTTTAGCGTGAAAAATTTGGTTGCGAAGAAGCCAGAATCTTTTTACTTGCTCTGAATTATTTCTGTAAAATAAATACGCGATTATAATCGCAGCGATATTAGGTTTAATCAACTCATTTAACTTTTTGAAAACATTCGATAGCGCATCGTCGGCGATTTCAACAACAGTCAATCGCGCGCCAGCGAACGAATCTGTTTTTGAAAGTGAATGAATTGAAATTACCTTTTGAAGCTGGTCTTTATAAAGCCGTCCTTCATCAACAAGTTCAAGCGCAAGCTGTTTAACTGTTTTTGGTCCGCGTAAGGAATTCTCAGGTAGAACATTTTGATACGCGAGATCATCGATTACAAAAACATTTTTATCAAGGACTTTTACAATCAGTTCCTTTAAATCGCTTTCTCTAAAAATTTTTCCACTTGCGTTATG
>LVBU01000558.1 GCA_001603185.1 Thermotogales bacterium Thermo_02
GGCCCTTTATGCTCTTCATAATCTTCGATTCCGACCAGTCTAAGGAGAGCTTTGATCTCTTTGGGCTTCAACTCGACAGGCTGCCCGCCGACGGAGACGAAATTCACGACGTTAGGTGTATTCTTCACGAGATTCCAGGTCTCTTCATTCATTATCATCTCTATGAATATGTATCCGGGATAGAGTCTTGTCCTCGTTATCTTGAAGACCTTTATCTCTTTTCTGCCGGGCAACTCGGACATTTCTACTCTTCCTTCGGTCTTGGAAAGAACCTTTCTCGGTTCGCCCAGAACCCGGCCCCGCTTGACAGCTACGCCCTTTTTGCAGGTTCCCGGATCATAACTATCGGGGTGAACAAGGTAGACGTCTTCATCTCCACCTGTGCGTTCGACGACGACCCGCTTCATCTTCATGGTATAGACGATCTTTCCATCCAGCTCACAGAAATACTCTCCGTTCTTTGCAAGAGGCATTCCCTGTCTGATTCTGGAGCCGGTCTTAATTCCCGTCTCGATTCGAGCGCTCTCTGGAATGTAGTAAGTCTTGGTGTAGCGTTTGTCGGCTGTTTCAATGAAGACTACTCGGTAGTTCTTTACCTCTACGATGGTGCCTTCATTTTTCACCTTGATCTCTTGCTCTTCGGCAAGAGGGTCGCCCTTACTGACGTCCTGATTCTCTTTTACCATTAACTTCGCGCTGGCGGGAATAATGTGCTTCTCGGCCGCAACATTCGTGCGATCGAGTTTAGTCTCTTCAGGGACGAGTATTCTTCCAAAGAGATGAGAAAAACCGAAAGAATCTATCTTAGTCTGAATCGCCTCTCTGATAGAATTCTCCAGTCCTGAATAAGTCTGTATTATAAACCACTTCTTGCGCATTACAATTCACCAGCACAGAGACGCATCAAGCGCCACCTGTGAGAAGCCTCAGAAGATTTCCGATTACGTTTGTAAAAAGCACGTCGAGAAGCCCAAGGAATACACCACTGACTACGAGAATGACCAGTACGGCTCCAGTGGAAGATATCATCTGTTCCCTGTTAGGCCATGTAACCTTCTTTACTTCACTTTTCACTTCTGAGAGAAACTTCCAGAACTTGGCTTTGGCCATGGATTTCCTCCTAACTCAACAGAAATATCTTAACCCTACTTGGATTCCTTGTGTTCGGTGTGCTTTCTGCACTTCGGACAGAATTTGTTCGAGTCAAGCTTGTACTTCTTCTGACGGTTCTTGAACCTGTAATAGTTTCTAGTCCCGCAGATAGAACACTTAAGATTCACCAGGACTTTGTTTCCCTTCGTCTTCTTTGCCATTGCATGCACCTCGACAGTAGCAAAATTAATGGTGGTAAGGGGTGGGTTTGAACCACCGTAGGCGTTCCGCCAGCGGATTTACAGTCCGCCCCCTTTGACCGCTCGGGCACCTTACCACCGATAGAGATCTCATGGAGCCAACGAAGGGACTTGAACCCCCAACC
>LVBU01000559.1 GCA_001603185.1 Thermotogales bacterium Thermo_02
CTCCAAAGCAGTTCCCTATGTCTCAAACAGGCTCAATCTATCTAGATATACTATATACAAGTACATTAAGGAAAGTGGTTGATGAAAAACAACGAAGAGAAGGAGAAGATTATGCTTATAGAGAAGAGAATAAAGGAACTCGGAATCGAGCTTCCCGCGGCTTCACCGCCGGGAGCCATGTACGTTCCCGTAAAACGTCTCGGAAGCGCGCTCTTCGTATCCGGTCAAGTACCGATGCAAAATGGAAAGCCTCTCTACACTGGAAAAGTGGGAAGCGAAAGATCAATCGAATACGCCCGGGATGCAGCAAGACTCTGTATTGTGAACATGCTTGCGGCACTCAAGGAGCATCTCGGTGATCTCGATAAGATGGTCAACGTTGTGAAGCTCCAGGTCTTTGTTAACAGCGAACCCGGATTCGACAGGCAGCATATAGTTGCAAACGCCGCTTCTGAACTCTTGTTTGAGATATTCGGAGAGACCGGAAAACATGCCCGAACCGCTGTCGGTACTAATCAGCTTCCGCTGGATTTCACTGTTGAGATTGAAGCTGTAATCGAAACTAGAGAGAGTGATTAGTATGGACTACGATTTCAATACTCTGATAAATAGAGAAGATCAGGGGAACATGAAATACATCCTCACTCCCGAGATAGTTAGAAGGATGAATCTGATTAGCTATGCTGGTGCGGAGATGGACTTCAAAACTGCCCCGGTAATAATAGATGCAATTGTAAGGAAAGCGAAAAACGGTCTTCTTGGATTCACTCTTGCCGACGAAAAGTACCTTTCCAGCATTCAGTGGTGGATGAAGAACATGCGTGCCTGGGAGATAGAGGAAGACTGGATAGTGCCTACCTACGGCACGATTCATTCGGTCGCGACGGCAATCAGGGCATTCACTGACGAAGGAAACGGTGTGATTGTACAGCCTCCAGTTTACAACAGGTACGAACAGGCAGTGAGAAGGACTAAGCGAGAGATTGTGAGCAATCCCCTGATCTATGAAGGCGGAAAGTACTCGATGGATTTCGATGACCTTGAAAGATGTATGAAGAGCAAAAGAAACAGATTGCTTATTCTCTGTAACCCACACAATCCCATCGCAAAGGTCTGGAAACGTTCCGATTTGGAGGTGATTGACTCCCTGGCAAGGAAGTACAATGTTGTAGTCTTCAGCGATGAGATATTCGGAGAGATCACCTTCAATGGCCACGTAGCGCTTCCTTATACTTTGGTAGCCGGAGCCGGTAGTAAATCGATAGTCTCTACATCGCTGGGAAAGGTATTCAACTTCACGGGCGTGAACAACGCCAACATGATTATCCCCGATCGGCAAACGAGAGATATGTTCAAGACTCAGCGGGATGCCGATCACTATGGCAGCATAGATCCTTTGATCCACGCAGCGGTGTGTTCAGGATACGGACCCGAAGGCGCTGACTGGGTAAGAGAGATGAGGAAGTACATAGCAGAAAACATAAACATGATCAGGGATTTCTTCCAAGTGAGTATTCCTGACGTTAGAGTGGCCGAAGTAGAGGGGTCCTTCGTGATCTGGATAGACTGGCGCGGTCTCTCATTAGATGACGATGAGCTACACTCCTTTCTCCTTAATGAGGCTTACCTCGATCTCGACCGTGGTATAAACTATGGAATAGGGGGAATGGGATTTACTCGGATGAACGTTGCCACACCTAGAGGCAAAATTGAGGAGTCATTAGCGTACCTTTTCGATGCCGCGGCAAGACACGGATACGCAGTATCTGAGACTTTGAACAAATGGAGGTGAAGATCCATTCCTATTAAGAAACTAATCGAAGACTATTTCGAGAAGAACAAAGGGCTCATGGTAAAGGACATTATGAGACTCGTTAGGATCAAGAGCGATAGGGAAGAAGCGAAAGAGGGTAAACCGTATGGCGACGGTCCGGCGGAGGTACTGGCCGCTGCTCTGGAAATGGCATCGGAAATGGGGTTCAAGACTAAGAATTACGACAACTATGTCGGAGCGGTAGATTTTAATGACCTGGAAAACAAGCTGGACATACTGGCTCATCTCGATGTTGTCCCGGGAGGAGACGGTTGGTCTGTCACAGAACCGTTCAACCCGATAGTTGAGGACGGAAAGCTCTACGGTCGAGGAACGATCGACAACAAAGGTCCTGCGGTAGCGGCTCTATACGCCATGAAGGCCGTAAAGGACCTGAATATTCCTTTAAGAGGCGGCGTCAGACTCATTTTGGGAACCGATGAGGAGTGCGGGTCATCCGACATAAGACACTATTATGGAATCGAAAAAGAAGCTCCTATGACCTTCTCACCTGACGCCAGCTTTCCGGTTGTGAACATAGAAAAGGGAGGTCTCCAGGGAAAGTTCGAATCCAGGTTTGAAGAGTCTACAGTAACTCCCCGAGTAGTTGGCTTCAAGGCCGGGATCAAGAGCAATGTAATCCCCGGTGAAGCTTATGCAGTGGTCGAGGGAATAGACTCGAAAGAGATCAGAGATTACTGTGATGCCGTAAGCGAACTCAGCGGGGTCTCATTTAGTTTAGCTACTGACGCAAGCAAAACAACGATCAAGGCCAAGGGACTCCAGGGACACGCTTCGACGCCAGAAAAGGGAAGGAATGCCTTGACGGCGTTGCTGGAAGTAATCTCGAAGCTACCTCTCTTTAGTAGCAGAGGCTTTGAAAGACTGCAATCCCTAAGCTCAGTATTCCCTCATGGTGACTGGCTCGGCAAGGCGGCGGGTGTTGAGATGAGCGACGAACTGTCCGGCGTGTTGACAATCAGCTTGAATATGCTGGAGTACGAAGGCTCCAGTCTCACAGGAACATTTGATTGCAGAGCCCCTTTGTGCGCTACGAAAGAGAACCTCCTTGATGTAATTAAGACTAGGCTAGACGATCACGGAATAGACCTGATGAACGACGATATAAAACCGCCACACCACGTACCTGGTGACTCCGACTTTGTCAAGACACTTCTGAGGTGCTACGAAAGCTACACTGGAAACAAAGGATATTGCATCTCCATAGGAGGAGGAACGTACGTTCATCGCCTGGAAAACGGCGTGGCGTTTGGATGCATTATGCCAGGTAGCGAGAATAACATGCACGGTCCAGACGAATTTGCAGTTATAGAAGATCTTGTAACTAGTGCGAAGATTTTTACGCAGGTAATCATTGAGCTTTGCGGGTAGTAAGAACCGCGGTAGGTTGTGCGTTGTAGGTTGTCGGTAAGAGCCGAGCCGAGAAAGAGCACTGTCGAGCGAGAGTTACGCGTGGAACAGAGGTAAGAGGTCAGAGGATAGAGGTGTGAAGATCAAAATCTCTTTTCTCTTCTCGTCCTCTCTTCGTCTCGTTTTTTCGCTCTTCCGCTCTTACCAGACCCTAGATCCGAAACCCCAGCCCCGGCTCTTCGTCTCGTCCTCTCTCTTCATCTCGTGCTCTCGATGATCTTTTCGCTCTTCCGACCTCTGACCTCAGGTCTTTACCAAGGACGGGTCCACGATCTTGGACGAAGAACGAAGGACGGGTCTTCGTCTTTTCATGCTCTTCTCGGAGGTGGACGGCGGACGGAGGACGTCTCTTTTCGCTCTTCAGACCTCTGACCTCTCCCCCTCTCACCTCAGGTCTTTGCCAAGAACCTGGACGCGAAGCGTCGGAACGAAGAACTTGGGCGCAGCGCGCCGGAACCGCTCTCTTGCTCTTTCCAAGGACGGGTCCACGATCTTGGACGAAGGACGAAGGACGGCTCTTCAGCTTTTCATGCTCTCCTCCAAGCGCTCTTCGCCCGCGGAGCGGAACTGGCCGCCGAAGGCGACTGGCATCGCGAAGCGATACTGGCCTGCGC
>LVBU01000560.1 GCA_001603185.1 Thermotogales bacterium Thermo_02
TTCGTACAAACCGCCGCATTTATCAACCTTATAAGTTTTGTCTTTATCAATGTTGTAAATAAATATTTCCATCGCCTTATCAACAAACGCGATCAATTTGCTATCCGGCGACCAATATAATTGATACCTGTAACCGGGTCCGTATGATGTTAACTTTTTTTCGGAGTTCGGCTTTTCAAGATCGAGAAGAGTAAGTTCGTATTCGCCGGATTTATCGCTCCAGTATGCGGCGTATTTTCCGTTTGGCGACCACGCGGGATATCTTTCTGCCGAACCGGAACTTTGTGTTAAGTTAATTATCGAACCATTTTCGGCGGGAACAGAAAATACTTCACCGCGTGCCTCAACGAGCGCGCGCTTGCCGTCGGGCGATATCGATCCGCTTTGAATAAGCTTGGAAACATTTTCAATTCTTGGCATTAAAGTGATTTCATCAGTAACTACGTTCACTTTTACTTCGCTATATTTTTCATCGGATAAATTTAAAAGATATAGTTTTCCGCCAGCTTCAAAAACAATTTCACTTTGGCCAAGCGATGGAAAATGAATATCGAAATCTGTGAACTTTGTTATTTGTTTCGTTGCTTTTGTGTTAATATCGTACGACCAAATGTTGGCTCGGTTTTCAGTACCTCTATCGGATAGAAAATAAATTGTGTTGCCGTGCCACATTGGGAATTCGTCGTTTGTATTGGTGTTTGTAATTTGTTCTGCAGATTTCTTTTCTAAATCAAAAATCCAGATGTTGGCGTTCATTCCGCCGCGGTAACGTTTCCACGTCCGGAATGCGGTTGTCCGAGGTGTGTACGCAATTTTTTTTCCGTCGGGGGATATTGAGGCCATTTCACCATAAGGAATAATTAATTTTTCAGGAAGTCCACCTTGCGAAGATACTTTATAAAATTGGCTGAATCTTTGTTTGCCGCTCTCCATTGATGAAGCGAAAAGAAGATTTTTTCCGTCCGGATACCAGGCCAATAATCGGTCCAGCATTCCATGGTTTGTAACACGGACAGGCATACCACCCTTTGCCGGTACAACATAAATATCGCCGTTGCCATCGTAGTTTGCGTTGTACGCTATTTGTGAACCATCGGGTGAAAATTTTGGAAATAATTCCTGTCCTTTTGGCGAACTTAGTTTTAAAGCAGTACCACCAGTTTTGGGAACAATCCATAAGTCGCCCGCAAAAGAAAATACAATTTGTGTTTGGGATACATCTGGTGTTTGAAACATTTTTGCGTTAACCTGCGCAAAAATTATTGGTGAAAAAAATAGCATGAAAATGAAAATGCTAATTAACTTTTTCATAGTACCTCGAAATTAATTTTTGAATGGCATACTTAAGACGGATTGGAGAGTGTCTTGTGTCCGACTTAAAAAACATTTTTGTAAGATTTTTTGGCGGAGACAGCGGCGCACACCTAAGTCCGCCGCTTCGGTTCGTTAAACCAGGTCTCCGTTAATCCAAAAAATTTGCCCTCATACAATCATAATTAATCCTCTATTGAAATTGCAAATAATTTTTTTAGATTAATAAAGCATTCATAATCTTATCGAAAGGGACATATGCCTCAATATAAAAATAAATTTGATTCCGTGGTTGATAAGGAATTGCGAAAAAACATTCGCGAACTAGGAATTATTTTAGGTAAAGTTTTGATTGAGCAGGAAGGCGAAAAGACTGTCTCTTAT
>LVBU01000561.1 GCA_001603185.1 Thermotogales bacterium Thermo_02
GAATTATAGGGTAGCCGGTTACGGAGGCGGTCAAATTGAGTAGAGTGGATCTGTCTGACAGACTACTGAAAAGCGATAAGAGAGTCGAATTCAAGGGAAAGATAGCACTCGTTCTCTCCGGGGGCGGAGCTCGCGGTGCTTATCAGATAGGTGTCTGGAAGGCGCTGAAAGATTGCGGTGTTCAGATCGGCGGAGTATATGGAACATCGGTCGGCGCAATCAACGCCACGGCCATCGCAATGGACAGAATCGAAGAAGCCCGCGATCTCTGGCTTCGCATGGATTTCTCTTCAGTCGTCAAAGACGGCTCGGGAAGCAACCTCGTCGAGAAGATATTCGCCGCAATGGTAAGCGGCGGCTTTGACAACACGCCTCTTCGAGAGTGTTTCGGGAGGCTACTTGACGAAGAATCGGTCAGGAATAGCGGCATCGACATGGGAATAGTCACCTACTCTCTTTCCGGAATGGAGCCGCGAGAGCTGTATATCGAAGATATTCCGCAAGGAGAGCTTGCAGATTACGTCCTCGCCAGCGCGAATCATCCCGTCTTCAAGAGAGCGAAGATCGACGACGAAAAATTCATAGACGGGGGAGTTTACAGGAACATACCGATAAATATGGCCCTGGAAAAGGGCTTTGAAGAGATATTAGTGGTCGATCTCGGTCCCAAGACACTAAGAGACGTTCTTTCGCTGGCTTCAGTGAAGAGATCGAAAGAGGTCTTCGAGATTCTGTTGACACCCGAGGAATTCTACGGAGACGTTCTCGATTTCGACCCCGAACTTTCGGCAAAGTATATGCGCGAAGGCTATCTTGACGGGTTGAAGGCTCTTGGCTTTCTCAAAGGCTCGAAGTTCTACATCCACGCGATGCAGGACATTCTAGGCCAGGCTCTCTTTTCAATGCCCAGGCCGAAGAAGACAGAGATACTGAAAATATTCGGTATAGAAAAATGGCAGAGCGAATCGACCCATCACTTCTACTACGGCCAGTTGCTGGCGGTCCTGCAAGACTTCTTCGATACGACATCGCCTCTGGAGACAGTTATTGCTCTACTTGAAAGCATGGCCGAGGCCGCCGATTTGCCAAGATTAGAACTCTATTCCATAGCTTCGATGGCCGAAGCTATTTCGAAAGCCGATCCGGGAGCCTTTCAAGACTTGCTGTACAACGACATAAACGGTACCACAATCGCGGAGTTTCTCTCTTTTCTCCTCGAGAACTCAAGCCTTGACAAACTGCAGGGCGACGAATACCTCTCCTTAAGAAAGAGCTTTGACGGATTCTCTCCAGCTTGCAGAGAGCCTCTTTCAACAGAGGAAGACTGACGGCTTTTCGAATAATAGCCAGTCTGCTTTCACAGGCCTGCGAGGTGGATCAGAGGTAAGGGGTTAGAGGTTAGAGGTAAGAAAACCAACGCTCTTCCCGTTCTTCGCCATTCACCAATCACTAATCACCAGCCACCGCTCTTCCCGTTCTTACTAAACCCTAAACCCCAAACCCCAGACCCGGCTCTTCATATCTCTCCATCTCATCCTTCTCTTATACCCCTGTTTTTACCACATTTCATACACTCGACCAAACATTTTACAGTTTCTCTATTAGGCTCATAAGAAAAGCCTTTCAGACAATTTCGAATTCTGTCTGCTGTCGCATCGCTTTGCGTTTCTTCGATTCGGGTTAACTCCATTTTGCGGACTATTCTTATCCTGTTATTCATTTAGCGAGCTGTGCCTCTACTGTATTGACATAGCTCGCTTAATGTTTTGTTCATTTTCCTTCGTCGTATCGATTGTATACCTTCTTCGTCTATCTGACCTATTATCATTGCTTCTTAACCTTGTTTTGAAAGACTCCAGATCAGTTAACAGAGACCCGACAGAGACAAGGTCGAATGACTTATAGAAAACCAGGCTTCAAAGGTCAAGAGTAGACCCGAAGTAAAGTATCCCAGAAACCCAAGACACCCTTATCCTTACTCTGAATGTCTTCCTAACAAAGGAACTCAATAGATTTGACTTCCCCTCCCCCAATCCTGTATAATTTCTGTAATAAAAGCTGTTGCGTGAGAACCATAGTGGTATGGAAACTACAACAACACGCTAGATGGTTACACAAAGATACCGGTTGCGTGAGAACCATAGTGGTATGGAAACAGATGGTTACACAAAGATACCGTGTTCTCCATTGGTTGCGTGAGAACCATAGTGGTATGGAAACGCGAAGCCGACCGAAGCCGACGACACCCCACAGCGCGTTGCGTGAGAACCATAGTGGTATGGAAACTCTCGGTGTCTATGGAGATGAGGCGAAAGCCGAGTCGTTGCGTGAGAACCATAGTGGTATGGAAACGATTCTATACCAATCCAAACGCCAGTATTTTCATAAGTTGCGTGAGAACCATAGTGGTATGGAAACACAGGAGTTAGTCCCGAACAAAGCGCAAGTTTGGCTAGTTGCGTGAGAACCATAGTGGTATGGAAACACATTAAACATTTCTCTGTAGAGCTTTTTACCTAACGTTGCGTGAGAACCATAGTGGTATGGAAACAAATGATCGTACTGATCCCGTTCATGAAATTTCTGGTTGCGTGAGAACCATAGTCTCAACTTATGCACTTCGAGTTAAAGAAGCGAGGAAGAAGGAAAAGGATAGAAGAATCAGCAGCAGAAGAGCTTCGAGCTAAATGGATGAAGTAATCGAATTTGATCTCTTCAAGGAAATCCCTGAGAGAGACCTGGTCTTTGAC
>LVBU01000562.1 GCA_001603185.1 Thermotogales bacterium Thermo_02
CGCTGATATCTTCTCTACATGACTTGTGGGTAATGATGAGCTCTCGAGAGGGGATCTAGATCAAAAGCCGATGAACGGCATTTTCGAGTACCTTATCGGAAGACGGCGAACGGAGGACGTTTTTTCAGGCTCTTCCTTCTCTTACCAGACCCTAGACCCCAAACCCCACACCCGTCGTCGTCTCGCCCTCTCTCTTAATCTCGTGTTTTCGTTCTTCAAACCTCTGACCTCTCCCCCCTCTCACCTCAGGCTCGCCATTTGCCAATCACTATTCACTAATCACCAGCCACCGATCTTACGCCCGCGAAGCGATACTAGCCTGCGTAAGCAGACTGGCGGGTCTAAGGAGGTGATCCCGGATCGGAGTCCGGGATGACAGTATAGGATCACTACGGGATGACGAGGTAGGTAGGCTCCGGAAAATCCTCGTCTTCTCGTGAGCGAAGCGAACTCTCGACAATGTTCTTTCTCTGTGGTGTGCGGCTATTACCAACAACCTACAACGAGCAACGTACAACGGCTCTTATCACGCGAAGCCTTCGCTGGCGCCGGGATGTTCCTCCCGCCAAGGACGGTTCTTACCAGAACGCGCTCTATTTGTCCTTTTTCTCGTAAGAAGTAGGTCCTTCAGACCAATCTGTCTGATCCAGCCATTCTTGAGGATACCCGACAGGCTGGGCCATCTTCCCTTTTTCGCTTATGAATCCATCGTTGTATCTTACTATCAGGTACTCGGAAAAAGCCCACCACGCTTTGACGATTTCGCTTGAATTGCTTGCGCAAAAATCCGTCAGATATTTCACGGCTCTATCTGGCTTAGTGGCGATAATCCCGGCAACATACGACTCCACTTCTTGAAGACGGCTCAAGGAAAGAGTTTCGTATTTCTCTTGCATCAATTTGATCTCTTCATGCATATAGCTGTACTTCAGAGCTGCCCAGTTCGAGACGAAGTTGAAAGCCCACCAGGCGCTGTCCCTGCTAAACTCCGACGTATCACACACTTGTAAGGATCTGGGAAGTGCGTTTACCCCTGCATAGAATGGAATGAAACAAGTGTCTGCGGGTTTGTCGAGCCCTATCCACATCAAACCGCCCAACGGATCGGGAAGCCAGTCTCTTCCCTGACATACGAAAGTGTATCCACAGTACGTTACCGAGATTGGCCTTTCCCAGGCTCCTCCCAGCACACGAGAAGGATCACCCACGTCGCCCTGTCCATCGTACGGACCGTAGAACCTATCCGGATAACCAAACGGCCCGGCGGCTATTCCTTTGGTGAGGTCAAACTCCGTTCCTTCATAGTGGTCTCTGTAAAGATTCATTACGTCTCTCACCGTAAGCTTTCTGTCGGGTTTGATCGAAAAGGGATAGTCTCGCGTGAATCCATCTTCTACCCACGGAGAGAAGTCCTTGCTTGGAGCGATCAGAGAAAACAAACGCCATACTCTTCGCAAGGAGTAATATGGATGATTGTACTCGCCGAGACTAACAGTCCTTAGCCAGTCGAGAAGACCGTCTTCTGGATTCCACCAGCCATGTTTCTCTGCGATTTCATGAAGGGTTTTACCGAAGAGAATGTCCGGATCCTCAGGATCGATCTCTCTTATTCGGAACTGATTGGCGGCCACAAATACCTCTCCGTCCGGGACTCTTTTTGCTACCCATAATCCTCCGGTGCCTTCAGGAGAAGGGGCCATCTCGATAACCCACGCTTCGTTGGGATCGGCAACCGGGAGCGTCTCCCCTGTACCGTAATAGCCATATTCCTCGATCAGGAAACCAATGAGTTCGACCGCCTCACGAGCTGTCTTGCAACGCTCTAGAGCAACACGCGATAGCTCAGACGAGTAGAATATCCTTCTGCCCGGCTCGGGTCCGATCTGAATCTTTGCTCCATCTGTACATTCGCCGAACATCAACTGATGCTCGTTCATGATTCCGTATGATCCGTCAAAGTATGCATAAGTATGTGGAACCTGCGGAATCATACCGATTGGTATTGATGGAGGATATTCTTTGGTGTTATAAGCCGGAGCTCTTGAGGACACAATCCTCGGATAGATGAAACTGTTGTACTGAGGAAATTCGCCTATAGCGACCGCCGTGCAGTACACCGGCCTCAACGAACCCGGTTCATGATCCTGTGCGGGTACATAGACAATTCTTTGATCGGCGAGGTCATTATCGTCCGAATGGCCAACAATCATTGATCCATCGGCACTCGCACCCTTGGTCACAATGAGCGTGGTACAGGCAAACGAAGTTGCTACAGCAATCAGAAGCAGAATCGTAACGCAAACTCTCTGAGTCCTCAAAGTCATTCACCCCACTTGTTTGAAAGTCGAAAACAACTGCCTGATCTGTGCCTAACACCTAAATATACTCCTCCAGCACAAGATCACAAACCTATCTCGGTGACTCTTTTTTGAAGAAGGGTTTGTTCTGAGAAATACATGCACGAACTAGGCGAAAGTGGAGATTTTTTTGTGGAAGGAACACCACGTCACCGGTCGTAATCATCACGACTCTTCTGCTCCTCTCGCTGTTATCACGTAATACTTTTATACTGTCATACCGGACCCCGATCCCGTCATCCCGGACCCCGATCCTGTCATCCCGGACCCCGATCCTGTCATCCCGGACCCCGATCCGGGATCACCTCCTTAGACCCGCCAGTCTGCTATGCAGGCCAGTACCACTTCGTCGCGCCAGTTCCGCTTTGCGGGCGGTAAGAACCGCTATAGGTTGTGCGTTGTGGGTTGCTGGTAAGAACCAAGAACCTGGACGCGAAGCGTCGGAACTAAGAACAGATCTCCTAGCTCTGGAACGAGAAACCGCTCTTCTGCTCTTTCCAAGGACGGGTCCACGATCCTGGACGAAGGACGAAGGACGGATCTTCAGCTTTTCATGCTCTTCTCGGAGGACGGAGAACGTCTCTTTACGATCTTCCGACCTCTTACCTCTCCCCCCTCTCACCTCAGGTCTTCGCCATCCACCATCGCCATTCACCTCTTTCGGTGAGTAGTCGGAGTATTTCTGATACATATGTGGCCTCTTTTTGCTATATAATAATCGCATAGCAAACCGTTTAGTAAGTATTTTTCACTCCCCATATTGAAGGCAGAGGATACTCGGGTGACTAGATCGAAGTCCAACACGATATCTGGAAGTATGATCCCGAGTTAAGATCTGTGCCATCAAGCCGTCCCCAGGCAGAGTACACTGACTCCTGGCACTGGCAGAGCATCGTTTATGCTACTTCATCTGCCACGTACTCATTATTGCGCTCAATCGTCGTAGTTATTCTCTGTATTCATC
>LVBU01000563.1 GCA_001603185.1 Thermotogales bacterium Thermo_02
ATATAGTAGAAGCATTGAAAGGGGGTAGTCTGCTTGAAGATAATAGTATTCGGTGGAACGGGGAGAGTTGGCAGAGTCATCCTAGATAGAGCTTTGAGTGATGGCCACATTGTGACTATCTATGTTGGCAATGTCTCAAAACTGACTGTAAGAAGGGAGAATCTGAAGATACACCAAGGAGATGTCTTCAATAGTCATGCCGTAAGAGACGCAATAAGAGGGCAGGACGCTATAATGAGTGCTCTAGGTCCAGATAACTCGGGAAGTGTCAATGACACTCTAGCAGTAGCAATGAAGAACATAATCAACGGGGCAAAAGAAGTCAACGTAGGAAAGATAGTAGTTATTGCCAATTCTGGAATTCTCCAGCTCTCGCCACGTGAACTGCGACTCGATTCGCCAAACTATCCACAGTATTTGAAAAAATCATCCCG
The DNA here is from genome assembly GCA_001603185.1 of Thermotogales bacterium Thermo_02. Lineage (GTDB taxonomy): Bacteria > Thermotogota > Thermotogae > Petrotogales > Kosmotogaceae > Mesotoga. The sequence continues at coordinate 435 of LVBU01000563.1, forward strand.
GGAGTTTCTTGATGCGTTCGAAATTTTGAAGACTTCTGAACTGGACTGGGTTGTAGTATGCCCGCCCTTTATGAGCTTTGCCGAAGGCAATCAGAGTTACCGGGTCTCCGCCGATTTTCTTCCTGAGAATGGCGACAAGATATCTGTTCAAGATGTCGCGGAGTTTGCTTACAGTCAACTCTTTAGCTCGGAGTACTCGCAGAAACGAGTTGGGATAGCTTACTAGTGGGGTCTAAAGTTGAGTGATTCCTTCCTCAATAGAGAATTCAACACAAATCGTCTTGAAGCCTTGACCGATGGAGTTTTCGCAATCTCAATGACAATTCTTGTTCTCTCAATTGAGGTTCCTGCAAGAAATCAGATCTCTAATCAAGGGGATCTGCTGGATCACATGTTCAGGCAGAGTTATGATTTTTTCAGTTATCTGGTTTCATTTCTGGTTATTGCTTCGGTTTGGGTTTCAAGTATCAAGAGGATGCATACCCTGAAGAAAATCGACTACAGTCATCTGTGGATGAGCATAACAAGTCTATTCTTCGTAACCATGATCCCGTTCACTACATCGCTCATGAGCGATTATGCTGAATATGAGTTCGCTGAGATTCTGTTTCACGGGAATATCCTTATCCTTCAGATACTCTCTAAGGTTCAATGGGATCATCTGTTAAGAAATCCACATCTGGTCGATGAAGCTATTTCCAACAACCTGGACATTGATTTCTTGAAGAAGAACAGCGTCTTCCTGATAGTGGTTCCGATACTTGGAATTGTTGCTTCGATTTTTACTCCGCTTTGGAGCAATATGGTTTATGTCCTGATGTTGCTAAAGATAATAATCCGCCGTTAGTCTCCAACTCTGCGAAAATACTGTTAGAATAAATCTATGGTGTTCGAGAGGTGGTTTGTACAATGCTTACAGTTATCAAGTTTATAGTCTCTGTTCTAACCGCGGTAATAGGAGTATATATATTCGTTAAACCGGATGCCTATGCCCGACTTGCAGAGTTTTCAGCGAATAAGGGAAGGGGAAAGACAGAGATAAGAACGATAATGGGCGGCACTTTCGTTGGACTGGGAATAGCTCCTTTCATTCTTATCAATTCGCCCTTTGCTCTCACCTTTCTCGGAATAGTTTATATGTTCATTGCACTCTCAAGATTGATTTCAATATTCTTGGACAAGTCTTTCGGCTTGACAAACATTATGATACTGCTCGTCGAAGTAGCTTTTGGACTTATAATGATTATTCCTTCCTGATTAGTGAGGCCGGCGAAGAGTCGGCCTTTTATTATTTTTTCGGGTATATGAGTCGGCAATTCTTTGGTTTCCAGATGGAGGTAGTAAATTGAAAGAGGAAGAAATAAGACTGCAGATAGAGAAGAATTGGGCTAAGCATCTGCGCATCGATTATGAAGTTCTCAGAAGTAAACCTTTTCTTCTAGTTGTAGATGAAGAAAAAAGAGGGACACTCAAACTAAGTGTCTTCACTTTTGTTGACCGTACCGTGGTTAGTTGCGATCCAGAGGTGAAGTGTGTGATTGAAGGTAAGGAAAACTCCTTCAGGTTGAGGTCTGACGAGGTACCCTCTTCTTTTGGCAAATCTTTCAGGGTAAACAGGAAGACCTCGATAAAGTATCTCAATCCTTCAAACTACGTCCCGTTTGATCCACCAGACGATTTCGTAGTTCGGCGAGTAAACCATGGCGACAAGAAGGCCTTCTATGATTTCAGAAGTTACTGCACACGGGAAGATCTAATAGAAGGATATGTAGAACTGGATCATGTCGCAGTCTTTGGCGCCTTCTTCAATAGTGAGATAGTCGCCGTATCCAGCATTATTGAATGGAATGGAATAGCGGACATAGGAATAATAACTATGCCGGAATTTAGAGATCTTGGTCTTGGGAAGGCTCTGGGATCCAAATCCAGCGAGTGGGGAATCTTGAATAATAGACTGGTTCAGTACAGACACGATGTGCTGAACTATGGATCTTTAAAGGTATCTCGTGCTCTAGGCTTCAGAGAGTATGCGATTGAACATGAATTGGTTTATGTGGGGGGAGAGAGTTCTTGAAAAAGGCTTTGACAAAAGCTTTGAAGGCCGCAGGTGTTGAGTTCGCCAGGTGTTTATGGTGCGACAACGCCAATATTATAAGAGCCAAATCAATACATATTGACTTTCTTCCCGACAATTTTGAATCTGTAGCAGGCATTTCACGTGCTCAACAGGGAGTACCCGTTATGTTTGATGGTGTTATTCCTGGAAGTGGGCTTCAGCCAGTTGGTGAGATCTGGTTGAGGCCGGTCTGGGATTCGTTGAATATCCTCCCTTACAGTCCCGGTCATGCGAGTTTTGTATCTGATCTTTACTGTGACAATGTTGAATGGGAATTGAGTCCGAGGTTCTTCCTAAAAAAGGCCATAGCAAATCTGAAAGAACTCGGACTTACCATGCGTGCAGCATTCGAAAACGAGTTCTACCTTCTTAATGCAGATATAGATCCTGTAGACAGGACGTTGTTCGCGAGCTCTTTTTCGATGGATCTTAATTCTAGAGTCATCCTTGAAATCTCTAGGAATCTGAAAGCCCAGGGGTTGAATGTGGAGAGATACTATGCAGAGTCGGGTCCAGGTCAACAAGAGATAGTAATTGGTCACGCGCCTGCACTCGAGGCCGCCGATAACCAGATAACTTTCAGAGAAACCGTCAGGGCAACGGCCGCAAAAAACGGGCTCATTGCTTCATTCATGCCAAAGCCTTTTGGAGAGTTCGGTGGAAGTGGTTGTCATCTACACTTCAGCCTTCTGAGAAATGGAGCAAACATCGTCAATAATGAAAGTCACGAGATTTCTGAAACGGCTCTGTATTTTATATCCGGAATAATCGAACACCTTCCATCAATAATGGCTATCACCACACCAACCGTAAACTCATACAGAAGACTAAAGCCTTTTTGCTGGGCCGGAGCCTTCAACTGCTGGGGTTTTGATAATAGAGAAGCCGCAATCAGAGTACCCACGGAGCCTACCGGAGCAGTCGCCGGCCATCTGGAGTTGAAAACCGTTGATGCATCCAGTAATCCCTACCTGGCTCTTGGAGCTGTGATTTTTGCTGGAATTGATGGGATGAGAAAGAAGAAACTCCCTCCTATAAATATCCAGATTGATCCTGGTCTAATGAACCACAAAGAACTGAGAGAAAACCATATAGATCCCTTGCCAACTTCGCTGAGTGTCTCTCTGGACAATCTTGAAAGGAACGTTTGCCTGCTTGAAGCTCTCGGTAATGATCTATCGACAGCCTATGTGGCTGTAAAGAGAGCAGAATATGAGGCAATGGGCCAGATGACGATTGAAGAAGAGAGAAGCATTCTTCTGGAGCGATTCTAGTGGAGATAGACCTCTCCGGCGTTCCCGTCTTCGACGGGCACGCGCACAATCTCCTCTTGCCAACCTGGCTCAAGGAGTATCCCTTCGAAGGAATCTTCACCGAGAGTGATAACCATGAGTACATCAAATTCCTTTCACATGAAACTCTATCGTTCAAGAGAAGCATGCTGGACATTTCGAAGATTCTAGAATGCCCTTCAGAAGTAGAAGAAATTAAGAAAAGGCGCAATTCCATGAGCCAGTCAGATCTTACAAGTCTTTACTTCAAGGAGGCTAACATATCCAGTATCGTCTTAGATGACGGCCTTTGTTCTAGCAGAACCAGATCGGTTGAATGGCACGGAAAGTTTGTCGATGTACACAGAGCGCTTAGAATTGAGAACCTTGCCGAGAGTATTATAGCTGAGTCTACTTCGTTCGATTCCTTCTTATCTGACTTTAGAGACGCTCTCCTCTCGACTTCTGAAAATGTCGTCGCCTACAAGAGTATTATCGCTTATCGCAGCGGTCTGTCGATAAGAAGGGTGGACAAGGAAACTGCACGTGAGGGTTATATGATTGAAAGAGAAAAAACGTCTGCGAGAATTGTGGATAAGAGATTGCTTGATTTTCTCTTCCATCTGGCTCTGGAAATCTCTTCGGCAAGAATGATTCCCTTTCAAATCCACACAGGCTGGGGAGACAGGGATCTAAGTCTTATTGATTCTAATCCGCTTCTTCTGAAGTCAGTTCTTGAGGACGAGAAAGTCTCGAGAGCTAAAGTTGTACTTCTTCACTGCTATCCTTACCCGCGAGAGGGAGCTTATCTTGCGGCGATTTATCCAAACGTCTTTGTGGACTTCGGGCTTTCGGTACCTCTGCTAAGTATTAAGGGAATGGAGTTTACCATCTCTTCTATGCTTGAGATCGCTCCAGTTACTAGAGTTTGCTATTCTTCTGATGCTAGATTCCTTCCGGAAGGCTTCTATCTAGCTGCTCTGTGGGCAAGACGTATCCTCGGCCGGGTCCTGTGGAATTCGGTTGAACAGGGTGAGATTAGCCTTGAAGAATCGTACCGCGTTGCCGAGAGAGTTCTGGAAGGTAACTCAAGAAGCTTATACCTGGGCTATTAGCTAAAGGATTCGAGAAATCACGCGATGAAAGTCTGCAATTACCAAAAGTTTCCTTTAGTCACTTTCTGACGAGCGAATATACTACCGAATCAATCACTTCTTCTCTAAGAACAGAGAATCCTGCCGTCTTCAACCACTGGTCGTACCAACACTTCAGAGGCTTGAACTGATAGTCTTCGCCTTCGAGATACTCTCCTACGACAACGGGCAAACCGCTGCTTCTTAGACTGTTATAAACCGATCTCGCCTCTTCTTCCAAGCTTAGACCTGTAACCACAAGGCCTACACTATTCGTTTTGACAGATCTCGAAATCTTGAGAAGAACTTTTGACCAGAGTTCCGGCTGTATAAGCTGCAGAAGACCAACGGCCGCAAATCCTTCGAAGATTCCTAAAAAGTTGAAATCCGCGAGCTCAATATTCATTATCCTTATCCCCATCTTCTGCTGCTCTTTTCTGTTGCACGAGACCCCCACTATTCTCAGGCTCATATCACGCATCAATTCCCAGGAGTCGTAAACGCCACATCCGAAATCCGCCACAATGGAGGATTCCTCCAGGAAGCCCATCATACGTAGGATGTAGTCCTGAATCTTATCAGACTTCATGCCCGGGGCAGTAGCCGGATGATCCAGATGTTGTAATCTATACTTATCTAACCATTCGCGTCTATGCAATGCTCTCACCTTCTAGGAGAATTGTACCTGAGACGCAGGAATAAACAAAGAAAAGGAATGAGTCTAGTTATTTCTTTCGACGAAGAATGTTCAGATAATCATTGAAGCCGATATATAATCTTATAGAGAGGAGGATTCTTAGTCAAATACCC
>LVBU01000564.1 GCA_001603185.1 Thermotogales bacterium Thermo_02
GCGCATGGCAGCAAAAGGAAAGGCCGTTTCTTTTCTTCTTAATAAAAGAGATTGCTACGACTCTTCCACAGGACGAACATGTCCATTTATGTACGGGAAGTTCATCGCAGCTTATCTTAACATCGAACCCAAGTTCTACCGATAACTCTCTGAAATCTCTGGAATTGTGAGTGAAATCTCTTTCGTTGATCATGAGATATAGATGTGAAAGCTCGTGAAGAAGCGTCTTTTCAAGCAACCTCTCTTTGTCGAAAATCAAAGCCGATATCTCTATCCTCACTGGCTCGAAGCCGCTCTGTTTTTTTGAATATACAAGCCTCCCAAGAACTCTCTTAAGTCTCGAATTAAATGAAAAGGGAATATCCGGAAATATTCCGAAAGTCTTTATTGATAACATTCTGGCCATATCCGTTAGTTCTCTATTATCTGGAAACAACATAATAATAGGATAACACGGCTCCGCTTCGGTTTACTCTCTTTGCCTCATGGTAGAATATTCAGAAGAGTCTTAAGGAGATGTATAGATTGCTTAATCTAACTCTTAGAGAGCTGCTAGATTATCTGCTTTTTTCCGAAGCCATATCATTTTTCCTTTTCTTCATTCTGATTTTCATATCAAACAGAATGGAAAGAAAGCACCATCTCTTCTGGGAATTCATATGGTTGAGTATCGTAGTATCGAGCTTTCTGAATTTTATCTCCAACAGAACAGGGCTTTCAATTCTCGCATTTCAGATCATATGGATAAATCTACAGTCCTTTGTGATAATGCGTCTGGCGAAAGAATACAGAAAGTCCATTAAATGGTCTTTTGTGTTTGCTCCAGTTTATTTGCTCTTGCCATTGCTTTTGATCTCTTTCCGGCATCCTGTCGCGTCGATATATTTCTCTCTTATATTCAGGGCTCTGCCACTTGTATTACTTGGTCTTTCAATCGAGAGACTTTCTGGAACTCTGTCGAATTATAAAAAGGTAATGAAAGTGACTCTTATTGCAATGGCCGCGAAGGATCTGTTCTTCTACTTTCCAGTCTTTGAGGGAAACTTAATTCTCTCCGTTTCAGCCGAACTCAGCAGGATGATTCTGATATTCATCTTCGGATTCTCATACATCGCTCTTAGAAAGGAAACGGAGCAGAAGATGAGAGAATTCACCGAGGGACTTCTGCAAGACATACTTCAGAATGTTCCCGACCCTGTGTTCAGAATTGACTCTGAAAGGAAGATATTATACTCCAGCCAGAGGTTCAGAGACATGTTAGAGCGGCCGGGTATTGATTCTATAGAAAAACTGGTTTTCGAAGAGGACAGGCGAAAATTCATAGGAGCAGTAGAAAGAGCTGTCATAGAAGACGGTTTAAATACGCTGAGAGTCCGTCTTGAGATCCAGAATGAGCCTGAATGGTACGAGATAGCCTTTCGCGGACTGTGTAGAGAAGGCAAGCGAGTGATTGATATTTTCTGCCACGATATACAGACGCAAGTAATGCAGCAGAAACTCCTTGAAAGAGAAAAAGAAGAGCTGGAGAGACTTTCGCAATCACAGTCGGCCTTCTTCTCGAATATTTCCCATGAACTCAGGACTCCCTTGACGATTATCATGGGTTATGCAGAAACCATGAAAGAGGACTTGAATATTAGCCGCAGTAGAATGGTTGACACAATCATTGATTCGGCAAGATATCAACTGAAACTTGTAAACGATATACTCGATCTGTCAAAGTTGAACGCCAGAATGTTGAAGCCCGAAATTGTCGAGACGAGTATCTATACTCTCTTGATGGATGAAGTTGATAAGTTCAGGGAAATGGCGAACTCTAAAGGACTTGTTCTGAGAACAGACTTCGAAGAGTTGCCCGAGGCTTTCCATACCGATCCGTTGATGTTGATACGTATCATACACAATCTTCTGGACAACGCGATCCGGTTTACCGACAGAGGCGAGATACTACTTATTGCGAGAAGCGAAGGAAAAGGGGCTCTTCTCATCAAAGTGAAAGATACAGGTACTGGAATAGAAAAAGAACACATTGAAAAAGTATTTGAAAGATTCTTTCAAAGCAAAAAGACTGGAAGAAGAAAGGGAACTGGCTTGGGACTAGCACTCACGAGAGAACTTGTCCAGTTGCTTTCAGGGAAGATATGGATTGAATCCGAACCTGGAAAGGGAACGACCGTATTCTTCACGCTTAAAGATATGAAGGCGGGATAAAACCTGCCCGCCTTCAATCTAGAATCAGCATTATATCTCCGGCCTCTACACTGTCCCCCTTCTTGATTCTGACCTCCCTAATGGGTCCGGTATTCTCTGCCAGAATGTTGTTTTCCATTTTCATGGCTTCGAGAAGAACAAGTCTTTGACCAGATTTTACGGTGTCACCGACCGAGACGAAAACATCGAGTATTGTGCCCGACATTGGAGCAACGATTTTTACTCCTCCGTCTATCTTTTCTGAAGAAGGGACTTCTTCCTTTACAACCGCTTTCTTCGTCTCTTCTCCACTTTCTTTATTCACAGGAATCACGGGTTTTGTATTCTCTGCCGTAGGAGCTCTGGATGGCACGGATCTAGCAGCACTATCTACTTCCTTTCCGGAAGAGAGTTCTTCAACTTCTACACTGTATTCTTTTCCATTGACTACAAC
>LVBU01000062.1 GCA_001603185.1 Thermotogales bacterium Thermo_02
TTATTGTATATAGTCTTATCGATAGTTCCCGGGTATTCGAAGAGTATCTCCTGCCCGAAATCATCGGGTTTGCTAGAAGGCCGCTAACTGCTCTGAAATGGGACGGGACCTGTATTAAGATAGAATTGGAATCTAACTTGAAGGGGGAAGTGAATTTGAGAATACTCGTGCTTCTAAAACAGGTGCCAGATACTGATGAAGTGAAGCTAGATCCGGAGAAGGGGACGATGATCAGAGAGGGTGTTGGAACGGTTATAAACCCGCTGGATCTGCACGCACTCGAAAGCGCGATCAGGCTGAGAGAGACCGGGAACCATTCGCTCTGTGTAGTGTCCATGGGGCCTCCCGTAGCCGAAGACGCTCTGAGGGAGGCAATCGCAATGGGAGCGGACAGAGCCCTGTTGCTTACAGATAGAAAGTTTGCAGGCGCAGACACCTGGGCAACGGCCAGAGCGCTGGCGGCTGTAGCAAATAGGGAAGGGCCTTTCGACATAATAATGGCGGGCGAAAAGGCGACCGATGGCGAAACCGGTCAAGTAGGTCCTGAAACTGGAGCCATGCTGGATATCCCTGTAATCACATATGTCTCAAGGATTATTGAGATCAACGATAGCTCTGCAACTGTCGAGAGAGAAGTTGAAGACGGAAGAGAATTGTGGAGGGTTCCGTTTCCAGTTCTCCTTTCAGTCACGAAAAACGTTAACGAACCAAGGCTTCCCACGCTTGCAGGCAAGAAGAAGGCAAGAACCGCTCAGATAGAGAGGATGGGAAGCACCGAGCTGGAGCTCAAAGAATCGGAGATCGGTCTTCTCGGCTCGCCCACAAGAGTGGTTAGAATCAGCATGCCGAAGATCTCCAGAAAGGCGACGTTGTATGAAGGAAGCGAAGTAAAAGAAGGCATTAAAGAAGTCAAGAGACTTCTAAGGCCGTATCTGGAGGTCAACCATGAGTGAGATATGGGTAATCGCGGAAAAGAGAGGCAGTAAAATCCACTCAAGTACTTTTGAACTTCTTGGAAAGGCCAGAGAACTGAGCGAGAAGAATGGGTTTGCGGTTTCCCTCGCCCTTCTAATAGAAGAAAGACCTTCAGAGGAAGTTTTCGATGAGCTCTTTGCGGGCGGTACGGACAGAGTAGTGCTATCGGTTCACGAAGGCTTCAGAAGGTTCGACTTTCAACCTTACATAAGAGTGCTGGAGAAGATGATAAGAGAATATTCCCCCGAGATAGTGCTCGCTCCTGCAACGAGTTCTGGGAGATCCTATATGCCAGGTCTTGCGGCTCTTCTAGATACGGGACTTACGGCAGACTGCACCGGTCTGGATATCGAAGAAGTAACGGGCAATCTTCTCCAGACGAGGCCGGCAATCGGGGGGAATATAATTGCTACGATAAAGACACCCAGCCATCGACCTCAAATGGCTACGGTAAGACCCAAAACGTTCTCCCCGCTAAAGGAAAAGTATGATTCGAAGAGAGAGCTTGTCCAGTTCGAGGTGGAACCCGAACTGGTGAAGACATCGGCACAGCTTATCGAATTCGTTCCGATCGGAGAGGGGAAGAAGGGTGTGCAGGACGCCGAAATCATTGTCGCCGGCGGTATGGGGCTGAGAAGAATTGAGAATATGCTGCCCGTATATAGATTATGCAAGCTAATAAACGGTACGGTCGGAGCATCGAGAAAGATAGTCGATTCGAAGTGGCTGGGCCATGAGGCGCAGGTCGGGCTGAGTGGTCACACGGTGAAACCGAAGATATATATCGCAGCAGGCATATCCGGAGCAGTCCAGCATATCGCCGGAATGCAGACTTCCGAATTCATTGTGGCGATAAACAGGGACAGGAACGCCGCGATATTCAACTTCGCAGATATCGGACTTGTTGGCGACGCCACCGAAATCCTTGACGAGCTTGTTGAGTCGCTCGGTGCGGAGGTGGAAAAATGAAGTACAACCCCTTGAACATGGAACTGCTCGAAGAACTACAGTTGCTGCTTGAGATACCCGTAAAATACGATCAGGAGACCCTGGAGCGCTATTCGAAGGACGAGACCGCCGAACTGCAGGCAGTGATACCGGAAGTCGTCATCTTTCCATTAGATACAAAGGAAGTCTCTGAAGTGATGAAGTTCGCTAACAGCCACCTGATACCCGTGACTCCCAGAGGTGCTGGAACCGGGCTTTCTGGCGGCGCCGTGCCCGTCTTTCACGGCATAGTCATGAGTCTGGAGAAGATGAACAGAATACTCGAGTTCGATGCGGGAAACATGATGATCACCGTTGAGCCGGGCGTAATAACCGGGGAGATACAGAAGCTGGCCGACAGACACGGTTTAGTCTATGGCGGAGACCCATGCAGCAGCGAAAGCTCTTCTATAGGCGGAAACATCGCCGAGAACGCCGGTGGCAACAAAGTCATGAAATACGGTCCCACCGGTTACCATGTTTACGGCCTTGAAGTTGTTCTTCCCTCGGGAGAAGTCACTTCTCTTGGCGGGAAGATGATAAAGGACGTAAGCGGACTCGACCTTATTCACCTTATGGTCGGTTCGGAAGGGACTCTCGGGATAGTCACGAAGATAACCCTAAGACTTCTTCCAAAGCCGAAATACTCCGTAGCTTTGCTCGTACCTTTTCCCGATATAGATACGGCTATTGCGGCCGTTCCGAAGCTGATGACCGGGGCCGGAGTCGTGCCGACATCTCTTGAGTTCATGGACGGCTCATCCATAAAGGCTGCGTGCAGCTTTCTCAACATTGAGTTCCCCTATTCTGATGCCGGAGCGCACCTGATAATCGAAGTCGAAGGAAGCAGCAAAGACTCCGTGTTCGAGGATTACGTAAAACTCGGCGAAAGCGCTATCGAAGCAGGAGGGCTGGAAGCCTTCGTTGCCGATAACAGAAATACGCGCGAAAAGCTCTGGAAGGCCAGAAAGTCGATTGCCGAAGCACTTGCGTCCGTCAGTCCGGTTCACTGTATGGAGGACGTCTCGGTGCCTATGGCAAACATACCCGAACTGATAAAGACCTCGGAGGAAATTGCACTTAACAGGAATCTCGAGATGATAGCTTTTGGACACGCCGGAGACGGCAATGTGCACGTGACTTTTATCAAGGGTGATCTCGATGATAGTATCTGGAACGAGACGCTTCCGCAGGCTCTTAACGAGCTATATTCAAAGACTACAGAGCTCGGCGGTTGTATAAGCGGCGAGCACGGAATAGGCTTGAAGAGAAAGAAGTATCTCGCCTCTATTACCGATAAAGCTCAGCTCGATCTCATCAGGGGAATCAAAAAGGCCTTCGATCCGAACTACATTCTCAATCCGGGAAAGATTGTGGATATCTAGGGAAAAACTTTGGAGGTGAACAGATGCTGGGTTACTGGGAAAAGTATCTAGAAGTCGATCTAACCAGCAGAACAGTCACAGAAAGGAAACTGGACCTGAGCGTTGCCCGTAAATATCTTGGTGGACGGGGGCTGGGAGCTTATCTCTATCTCCAGTACTGCCCGGATCCCGATGTCGAGCCGCTGGGACCCGAAAACGTCGTAATAATAGCCACGGGTCCTCTGACAGGTGTTCCCGCGACAGGCTCGGGAAGATTGAGCGCCACCACCAGATCTCCACTGTCCAGAACGATAATGGACACGAATGTCGGTGGTATGTTTGGTGCCTTCCTGAAATTCTCCGGTCACGATGCGATAGTGATAAAGGGCAAATCGGAAAGCCCTGTCGGGCTCAAAGTCATGGAAGATTCCTGCGAGTTGTTCGATGCCGGCGATGCTTGGGGAATGGACACCGAAGAGACTGTGGAGTTTTACAAGAAGAAGTTCTCAAATCCTCTGTCTGTGCTTTCTATCGGAAAGGGTGGGGAGAACAAAGTCCTTTACAGCGGAGTAATCGCCGATGGAGGCAGAAACTTCGGCCGCGGCGGTCTCGGAGCTGTCTGGGGCAGCAAGAATCTCAAGGCAATCGTTACACGCGGCAGAAAGAAGCCCGAGATATTCGACAAGTCGCGTTTCGAGGAGGTCAAGTACGAGCTGGTAAAGGTCATAAAAGCCCATCCCATAACCTCAAAGGTTCTTCCCAGTCTCGGAACCGAAGGCCTTATGAAAGTCATAGATTTCTACGGAATTCTACCGACAAGAAACTTCCAGCAGGGACAGTTCGAAGGTGTCGACAAAGTCAAGGGCGAGACTCTTATGGAGACGATCTTCGACCGTAAGAGCGCCTGCTGGGGCTGTATGATCGCCTGTGGCAGAATGACAAACACCGGCAAAGAAAAGGGCGAGGGACCCGAGTACGAAACGACCTGGGCCATGGGTCCGAATCTCGGGATCGATGATTTGAAAATCATAGCCGAAGCCGGATTCCACTGCAACAGACACGGACTGGATAGCGTCAGCACCGGAAGCACTATCGCCTGGGCGATGGAGGCAACGGAAAGGGGAGTATACGATTTTGGTATACGCTTCGGAGAGGCAGAAAAACTAGTTCAGTACATAGATATGATCGCCTCGAAAGAGGGAGTCGGCGAGTTGCTGGCTCTTGGTACTAAGAGACTTTCCGAGAGGTTTGGCGGGACGGAATTCGCGATGCACGTAAAGGGTCTGGAGCTCCCGGCATACGATCCAAGAGGCTCAAAAGGTATGGGAGTAGTCTATACGACCTCAAACCGCGGCGCCTGTCATCTTCGCGGCGGATACTCGGTCGGCTTTGAAGAACTTGGCTCTCCGAGAAAGATAGACAGATTCGCGGTCGCCGGAAAGGGGACGCACGTCGCCAGATCTCAGGACGTCGGAACATTCTACGATTCTGCAGTAGTCTGTCGATTCAATAGCTATGCCGTCGGCATGGACATCTGGGCGAGATTGCTGAATGCCGTATCGAATACAAACTACACGGCCGCCGATCTTGAACACATCGGAGAGAGAGTTCACAACCTCGAAAGACTGATCAACCTGAAGCTCGGTTTCTCGAAGAAGGACGATTCGCTTCCGTCCAGACTGACACGCGAGGTCCTCAAAGAAGGCCCTGCCGCCGATCAAGATCTGCCTTTGGAGGAAATGCTTCAGGAGTACTACGAATACAGAGGCTGGACGACCGAAGGTGTTCCCACCGATCAGAAGATCGATCAACTGGATCTTAGGAGTGATGTGCCATGGCTGTGAGCAACGATGTACTGAAGGAGTTTCGGAAGATAGGCAGCGCGCTTTTCACAACTGGTCTGAACAACTCGCACAGCGGCAATATCAGCATGCGCGTCGGCAACAGGATGTTCATAAAGAGAAGGGGCGCCATGCTGGGCTATCTGGAACCGGACGATATAGTTGAAGTCGAACTGTACAGAATGGATGGAAATCTCGCCATCGCGTCTACCGAATCTAGAGTGCATGCCAGCATATATATCAACACCGAAGCGCTCGCCGTAGTACACGCCCACTCTCTAGCCACCACGGCGCTCTCGCTCGTCAGGGACGAGATTATCCCGATAGATGTCGAAGGCGGTTACTTTATCAAGAAGGTTCCGGTACTCGACTTCGAATACGCTTCCGGCTCGAAAGAGATGGAAGACATACTGCCCAAGTATCTTGAGAACTACAAGGTCGCCGTCGTAAGGGGCCACGGAATCTTCTCGTGTGCTGCAACTCTGGAGGAGGCTCTCTTCTACATACACTCCGTGGAAAGCTCGGCCCAGATGATTATCTATCTTTCCAGTCTCGGAGTAGATTCCAAGATGCTTGAGAAGGGCAGTTACGAGAACTGGTGAGAAGATGCTGACGGAGATAATTTACGGTACCGGAGAGAAGCTTCTGGAGCTTCCCGAAGGAGTTACTGTTATAAGAAAGAAGCGCGTACCGGCTATCGAAAGCCCCGAACGGCATATAGCGGGCGTGCTAGAAAAACCTATAGAAAGTGCTCCACTCTTATCAATAGCAAGGGGTAAAAGAGATGCAGTAATCGCGGTATCGGACAACACTCGTCCCGTACCTAACGGACTGTTACTACCTCCGATACTGAAGACACTTGAAGAGGCCGGAGTCGGGAGAATCAGGATTCTGATCGCAACGGGCCTCCATAAACCACTTTCTTCGGAAGCGATCGAAGAGATTCTCGGGAGCGATATAGTCTCGAAATATGAAGTGATAAACCATGACGCTCTTTCGGAAAACGTTTCATACCTCGGAGAGACGCGGAGACTACGATTCCCCATCTATATAAACAGAGAGTACGTCCAGGCTGATCTAAAGATACTCACCGGCCTCATTGAGCCACACTTCATGGCAGGATACTCGGGAGGCAGGAAATCGATCTGTCCCGGTATAGCCTCCGTTGAAACTGTCAAGCACATGCACAGCGCAAAAGTTTTGGAGTCTCCATATGCCGCCAGCTGTGTTATAGATGAGAATCCGTTCCACATCGAGGCGCTGGAAATTGCAGAGAGGGCCGGCTGTGACTTCATACTTAACGTAGTCCTCAACGATTTGAAAGAGATATCGGGTGTCTTCGGCGGTGATCTAGTCGGGGCGCACAAAGAGGGGATGGCTTTCGCCCACAGTCATTCGATAGTCAGCACAAAGAGAAGATTCAAGGTTGTAATTACGGGCAACGGAGGTTATCCTCTAGATAGAAACTACTATCAGACGGTAAAGGGTCTCGTCAATTGTCTGGGAATTCTTGAAGACGAAGGAGAAATACTAATGCTCAGCGAATGCTCCGACGGCCTGGGAAGCGAGTATTTCAGAGCAGGCCTCGGCAGGCTCAGGGAGTTCGGAAACTTCGACGCTTACATCGACCACATATCTGACATCAGGAATTTCGAGATAGATCAGTGGGAGGTAGAGGAGCTCGTAAAGGTTCTGAGGAAGGCCCGTATAAAGATCTACACAGAGCTTCCCGAAGATGACTGTAGACTGGGTTTTGCACAGAAGGTCGAGGACTCCTCGGCGTATGTAAGAGAAGTGTTTGAAAGAATTCGGCCTGAAGAGGTGGCGGTTATCCCCGAAGGACCCTACGTTGTGCCGGTAGAGTCAATAACACTGGAGGTCAATCAATGAACATCAAAGAAAAACTTGTACTTTATTCACGATTAGCCTGGGATCGAAAGCTTACCGAAAGCACGGGCGGCAACATGAGCGCAAGAGATGGGGATAATATTCTTATCACTCCCACAACGGTTATCAAGCACTTCCTGATTCCGAACGATATTGTCACATTGGCGCCTGACGGAACGAGGATCGGAGGCTGGCGAAAGGCTTCATCAGAGTACCGAATGCATATAGAGATCTACAAGAAGTGTCCCGATGTCGGCGCGATCTTCCACGCCCATCCAGTATATGCGACTACAATGGCCGTCAAACAGCAGCCTTTTCCGGTGAACGCGCTCCCGGAAACCGCGCTCACGCTCGCCCCTATTGCGTATCTACCTTACAGAATGCCGGGAACCGATGAATTCGCCACTGCCTTCGATGAAGGTCTCGACATGGGAGCGAGAACCTTTGTGCTTCAGAACCACGGTGTAACTGTGGCCGGAAAGGATATCGACGACGCTTATGCCAAGCTTGAGACTCTCGAATTCCTAGCTCAGATAGCGCTTCTGTCAGGTGCCAAACCCGGTTATCTTGAGATTCCCACCGAGGATATTCTGCGATTCCTCGAACATGTGCTCGGAAAGAAGATAGTGGACTACGAACCACACGAATGGCTGAAATAGGAGGCTGCGATGGAAAAAGATATGCTTATCGACAAACTCTCTAAATTCTCAGTTGAAGTACCTTCATGGGGATTCGCGAGATCAGGGACGAGATTCCACTCCTTTCATATACCCGGAGAGGCCAGAACGCTCAATGAGAAGATAGAGGATGCAGGTATTGTTGCAAAACTTACCGGGGCCGTCTCGTCTGTCGCCATACACATTCCCTGGGACAAGAGCGACGACTACGAACACCTGAAGAAGATGGCGAGAGAGGTCGATCTGAAGATCGGGGCAGTTAACCCGAATCTGTTTCAGGAAGAGGAGTATCTCTTTGGCTCCCTCTCAAACAGCGACAGTGCAATACGTAGAAAGGCTATCGATCACTGTCTAGAGTGCATAGACATCATGAAAAAGACCGACTCAAAGGCTCTCTCGCTATGGCTTCCCGACGGAAGCAACTATCCAGGGCAGACCAATATGGTAAAGGCCTTCGAAAGACTTATCGAATCCCTTAAAGAGATCTATATAGCGATGGACGACGATATGCTATTGCTAATTGAATACAAGTTCTTTGAACCGGCCTTCTATCACACAGTGCTTTCTGACTGGGGAACCGCGATGCTGGCCTCCAACAAACTCGGAGAAAGGGCGAAGATACTTGTCGATCTCGGTCATCACCCTCAGGGAACAAATATCGAATACATAGTAGGTCTCGCCTCGATGGAGGGAAAGCTGGGGGGCTTCCACTTCAACTCGAGAAAGTACGCCGACGACGATCTTACAGTCGGCTCGATGAACCCCTATGAGCTCTTCCTTATATTCGTGCAGTTGAACGAATTCTTCGACCTCAGTAACAACGAAGTATCTCTCGTCATAGACCAGAGCCACAACGTGAAATCGAAGATCAAGGCAATGATACAGTCCGTAACTAATCTTCAGAAGACCTATGCGCGGTCGCTTCTCGTTGACTATGAAGCTCTCGAAGAGGCCAGAAACGGGAACGATGTTGTATCCGCAGAAGAGATACTCAAGAGAGCTTTCGAGAGTGATGTCCGCGAAATCATGTCGGACATGAGAAGTGCAAGATCGTTGCCTGAAAACCCGCTTGAAGAGTTCAGCAGGAAATTCGAGGGCAAACTCATATCCAAGAGGGGCTGACGCATCCAAGATCCGTAGTAGGTTGTGCGTTGTTGGTTGTTGGTAAGAGCGGAGAAAGAGCATTGTCGAGAGTTCTGTTAAGAAACGTGGAGAGTGGAGCATGGAGAGT
>LVBU01000565.1 GCA_001603185.1 Thermotogales bacterium Thermo_02
CCTTCTATATAAGGGGTAGTGCTACTGGAGAGAGGCGTGAATATCTGGATTGGGAGAGTCGAGAGCTCGAACTCTACTTTAGCTTCGATGGAGGGGAGGCTTTCGGAAAGCCACCGTTATTCATAGAAGAGTTGAGAGGGGGGATGGCTGTAAGGAGATTAGTAAATCCTACGGCTTACACAAACATAATGTGGGTCTGCGAAAGGCAATTCAAGCCTTTAGATATACTGAAAGTGCTTTACAGAGTTAAGGTATCCAACTAAAACACAGGAGGTGAGTTTATGAGTAAGAAACTACTACTGGTGCTCCTCGCGGTTATGATAGTCATCGCCGCGATTGCCGCACCACCTGCCGCCGGCACAAAAATCAAGAACCAGGCCGCGGCAACATATACAGATGGCAGGGGAGTTACCAGAACGATCCTATCCAACCAGGTAATAACTACGGTACTACCTGTCTACTCGGTACTCGTAACACCCGATCTGATAGAACAGCCGGGAGCTGCAGGACAGACCATGCAGTTTCAGTTCAGGATCGACAATCTCGCGAACACTGTCGATACTTTCAACACGAGTGTAAGTATCGATCCCGGTTCGACATTTACTCCGCAGAACATCGAAGTTTACTACGACGAAAATGGGAACGGCGTCGTGGACCCCGGCGAAGAACTCTGGAACAACACAATCTCGATACCCTCTGGCGACTACCTGTATGTCATAGTCAGGTACAGAGTACCGAGTGCGGCTGCGGCCGGAACTACAGCCACCGTCTATCTTGACGTGGACTCGGTTAACGACCCCGTTGGCGCTTTTGACCACGATAACGCCGCGCGCACAACCGTCTATAACGATGCCGTGCTGACGCTCTTCAAATCTGCCACCCCACAGGAAGTAAAGGCCGGGGACGAAGTCGTTTACACGATTTCTGGAGCCAACGTAGGTACCAAGGCTGCTGCAGATATAACCATAATCGATGTTTTGCCGGCGAGTCTTGAATATCTAGGCTTCCTTGACAAAGTGCCGGCGGGTATGACTGTCGATGTAACAGGCAATACAGTGACACTGCATATCGCCAGTCTTAATGCAGGCTCTAGTTTCCGTATTAGGCTAAGAGTACAGGTAAAAGCGAATACTCTTGCAGGCATCATCGAGAACGTGGCGACGATGACTTACAAGACAACTGCACTGGAGACAGTAAGCAGGAGCTCGAACATTTCTACTATCATGGTCGGAGGACCTGGTAACGAGACGACTAAAGTGTGGATCGGTCCCAAGGATAACCCTGAAGCGGTAGACCCGAACGATATCACAATAAAGCCCGGTGTTGCCGGTACCCTTGTGGAATTCACAAATACAGTGAAGAATGCCGGTCTCTCGACAGACATAATAAACATTACCATCGCAGAGGTTCTTCCCGCCGGCCTCGATAATGTCGTCGCTATCTCCTTCTTTACGGAGAACCTGACTCCGTTACCCGACACCGACGACAACGGAATGCAGGACACCGGTCCGCTTGCACCGGGAGAGACCTTCGACATTACCGTCAAGATCTTCATACCCGCAGATATTGATGTAGGCGTCACCTCGATTACTGCTCTCGTGAGAGCGATCTCTTCTATATCTCCGGCCGCTTCCGATACGACAACAGACAAGGTCGAACCAATAACCTTCCCGTCCGTAGCTATCGGAAATATGTCTGGAACGGCTACCGACACTACTGTGGATAAGAATCCGGTAAACAAGAACGCCGATCCCGGCTCCTTTGCCTACTTCCCTCTGGATGTTGTTAACAATTCCAACGCCGCCGACACTTTCAGCCTCTCGGCCGATCTTCCGGCGGGCTATACGGTGAGGTTCTATATCGATACCAACGGAAACGGCGTTCTCGATCCAGATGAGATGATACCGATTACGAATACCGGTCAGATACCGCCAAACAGTGGCAAAAGAATCATAGCGAGAGTAACCGTCCCCGAAGGAGCTCTTTACACAGGAGTGGCAGTTCCAGTGGAGTTCTTTGCGACTTCACTGACCAGACCCACAGTCGAGGACTCTCAGATCAATACGATTACCGTGAACGCCGTCAGGCGCATTACGCTCCTGCCATCCAGAAATGGATCGGCCGCTCCCGGACAGAATATCGACTACGAGCAC
>LVBU01000063.1 GCA_001603185.1 Thermotogales bacterium Thermo_02
CCTCAAAAGAGCTGCGGGAGATCTACGAGCTGGTTGAGAGAGCATTTTATGACAGTAACGACTTTGCTCACGACTTTTCTCATGTCAGGAGAGTTCTCGAGAATGCCTTAGAAATTGGAGAAAAAGAGAAAGCCTCTCTTGAAGAGGTTATTCTGGCAGCTCTTCTTCATGACATTAAGAGACCCGAAGAATACCGGACGGGCATTGACCACGCGAAGGAAGGAAGTAGTTTCGCCTTCGATTTGCTGCTTCAAAAGGGATACTCCATCAAAACATCGGCTGCTGTTGCGAACGCGATAAGAGACCACCGGTACTCTTCCTTAAGAGAACCGGAGGATGTCACTGGGAAGATTCTGCAAGACGCTGACAGGCTTGACGCTATTGGTGCAATAGCCATAGCGAGAGTCTTCACGTTCGCCGGGAAAACCGGAAGGCCTCTTCACACAACAGAAGAGCCTCACAGTAGCTACAACGGCTTTTCTGAAAGTGCGATAAATCACTTCCACGAGAAGATCCTCAAGATCAAACCGGAAAGCTTCTGGACCTCAACAGGCAGACGGCTTTCCCGAGACAGATATGACTTTACCGTCGCGTTTGTAGAGAGATTCATGCTGGAGTGGCGATAGCTTCAGTATCTGACCTCGAAGTCGCCGAAATGCTGTAGCGGAATCTCCTCAACGACGCTCCCGGTAACATTTGCATAGACAGGACCACGAACGATCTTCCGGATAAAGGTGTCGACTGCCGAGAAATCACCAGTAGCTATAGCTTCTACGCTACCATCAGTCTCGTTTCTTACATAGCCAGTTATTCCCAGGGATCTGGCAGTATGGACTGCATAGTACCTAAAGCCTACCCCCTGAACTCTGCCGAACACCTTTACTCTTACCGTTCTCATAAGCCCAGATTCTCACCGACAAGCAAGACTGTGTAGTGACCCTTATTCCTGCTTGAATTCCTGATTATGGCATATGATTCGCAGATCCTTTCGTCGCTTCTGCAATCGGAGCATATTCCCGTTGCTGCGCAGGGAGTATGCAGATTGAGCCTTTTCGCATTCATGGGAGCGATATATCTTATTCTCTCGAAAGCTGCCTCAATATCGGGAACTATCTTGTTCATGCCGACAACAAATATGACTTTCTCAGGACCGTAAATACAGGCGGCGGCACGGTTTCCACTCCCATCAAGTTGAACGATTTCACCGCTTACAGTAATGGCATTTGCGCTACAGACATAGTAATCAGCTTCGAACGCCTTCCTAAGTACCTTCCACCTTTCGGAAGAATCGGCGGCCGCATCTTTGTCGAAGAATTGGTACTTTCCAGATCTCAATAGCTCGATGGTTCCCGTCTCCTGCAGTGTGACCGATCCACCATTAGCAACAGTAGACCCTTCCTTGAGAATCTCTTCAAGTTTTGGTACTACACTTTCCCTGGCGGGGAGATAGAAACCCTCAATATACTTCTTGCTCAGATTATCAAGTACTACTCCGGCAAGTTTCTCATACTTCCAGTTCAAAAGACTATTACGCATATTTCACCTCGCTTTGTGTGCTGGCTGTCAAAAGTGTTTCTAGAAGCTTATTATCTCTGCGCCCCTTTCAACATAAGGCGACAGCGGGACGTGATTACTCATTTCGCCGTTGATAGGAAGGCCCTCACTTTGTGCAATCTCAAGAGCTCCCATCATTTTTGAGCAGCCATAACAGACGGCCTTTATAAGTCCCCTATCTTTCACTTTTCTATATAGGGGGTAGAGCGAATCGCTTTCTAGTGTCACCTCCTTGAGAAGTCTCGGAGACTCCCCTTCAAGAATAAGCGACACATCGACTCCATTGTCGGACATATCCAGTGCATTAAGCAGTGCATGAAGAAAGCACGGCTTTTTACCTTCAAAAGCAAGGATAACAACTTCGGCCATATTTATACACCTCCGAAAAGTCTGTTCAATTTCATGGCGAAAGATAGATCACCTGAAAGCCTTATCTTGCCCGTCATGAAAGCCGACAAAGGGCTTATCGTAGTATCGATTATTCCGTGAAAGGTTTCAATGTCGGTCTCAATATAGCAGTCGTACTCCAGTTTTTCTTCGAATACTGTAAGTTTTTCCTCTTCGATTACTATCGAAAACTCTTCCGGGTCTCCTCCCTTAATAAGAAAAGCGAAGCGGCCTTCGACGTCTCCTAGAGCTTTCGGGTCCAGGTTCTTGATCTTAGAAATTGCCTCTTTTAGTGTCATGCTGCCTCCTGGTCTTCATCGTTTTGGAATGTTTTTCTGACTCCTTCACAGATAACTCGCCCCTTGACAGAGTCTTTGTCAAGGAAGATATCGGCTCACCTACAAAGATATTATAACCATTATCCTCTACGATTGCCGGAAAGATCGAGTGAGTTTATACTAAGATACGACTGACAGGTGAAGGAAAAGATGGTTATCGAGTCTTTCACAGTAGAAGAATTCCATATTTGGTGGAGGTGTTATTTTGAAGTCTCTATTTCGTTATCTAGATTCAGTGATAAAGTGTTCTTTCGATAAGGAGGGAACAACACGCTACAAAACCGGCGCGGTGATTCTTACACCTGCTGAAGAGCTCCCGAAAGATTCTAGCTGTACCATTCCCGATGGAATGGATCGCGGTCGGAGTCTATGGGATTTTGTAAGTGTTGAGGAGACGCCGGACGGGTTCGAGATATGCATCTCGCTTGAAGAGGATCAGGGTGTTTTCGGTCTTGGTCAAGGAATCGGTTGTCTGAACAAGAGGGGCAGGATCTACGAGATGTATAACACAGACGAACCGGACCACGCACCTTCAAAAACAAAGCTTTACTCAACCTTACCGGTATTCTACCTCATATCACCACGCGGATGTATAGGATTCTTTCTTGATCACGCTGGCTATTCAAGATTCGATGTGGGTTCCGAAAATAGAGAACTTCTTAGAATAACGATCGAAGGCCCTGGGTTCGATTTTTACGCTATTCCAGGCTCCCCGGAGAGTATTCTTAAGTCAGTTCTGGAACTCACGGGGAGTTCTCTGTTTCTTCCCATATGGGCTCTTGGTTTTCAGCAATCTCGCTGGTCCTATCCCGACGAGAAGACCGTACTCGATATAGCGAATAAGATGAGGCAGAAGAAAATACCATGCGATGTCATATATCTTGACATCGACTACATGGACGATTACAAAGTCTTCACATGGAATGAGGAACGTTTTCCCACACCGAGAACTCTCATAGACGAACTGAAGAGTATGGGATTGAAAGTGGTGACAATAATCGACCCCGGTGTGAAAGCAGCGGAGGGCTACGAAGTCTTCGAAGAAGGAAGACAGAGGAGTCTATTCTGCAAAAGAGTAAACGGCACTGAGTACAGACCTGCAGTCTGGCCCGGCGAATCGCGGTTGCCCGACTTTCTGAACTCAAAAACCCGTGAATGGTGGGGAAGTAAGTACTCTCAGTTCATAGACGTTGGAGTAGCCGGTTTCTGGAACGACATGAACGAACCGGCAATCTTCTATACTCCGGAGTCTTTGAGTTCACTCTTCGAGCTCGCCAAGGGACTTGAAAAGGATAAGGGAATAGATACCGAATTCCTCTTTGGAGAGATAGTCGCAAAGAAGAGATATCACGACTATGGAAGAGAGTTTTATCAAGAAGACGATTTCGGTACGAAACACCTGCACAGGAATGTACGAAACGTCTATGGTTTCAACATGGCGCGGGCTGCATATGAGGGCATAGAGAGAAGCGCTCCTGAAAGGCGTATTTTCAATATAACGCGCTCTTCTTATCCGGGAATACAGAGATACGCGATACTCTGGACGGGTGACAACGAGAGTCAGTGGGAGCAACTCCTTTCTGAGATCCGCATGGTCCAGTCGATCTCCCTCGCGGGAATCAGCTTTACCGGCTGCGATGTCGGTGGTTTCGGAGGAAACTGCACGGGCGAGCTGCTGGCCAGATGGACACAATTTGGAGCATTTCTTCCCTTTTTCAGAAATCACAGCGCTATCGGAACCAGGGATCAGGAACCGTGGGCATTTGATGAAGAGATAGAGAGTATTGTTCGAAAAACGATAGAAATGCGGTACTCACTTCTTCCTTACATTTATTCTGAAAACTGGCGCTCGACAAAGGGCGAATCGGTAATGATAAGACCACTTGTTCTTCTATGGCCAGAAGATAGTGATACCTACCAGGCCGATGACCAGTATATGTTCGGTCCATCGCTTCTGGTTGCTCCGGTGTACTCTCCTAACGCCACAGGAAGACATGTTTATCTGCCAGAAAGCAACTGGTTAGATCTCAACAGCGGAGAAGTGCTTGCCAAAGGCCATCACTGGGCCATAGCGCCTTTGGACACGATCCCCCTGTACTTGAGGGAGAATTCCATGATAATAACGACAAAACCCCTACAGCATATAGAAAGCGCCTCGTGGAATAATCTGAGAGTCAAAGGGTTTGTTAAAAAGAGTGCTCGCTTTGACCTCTATGAAGATGATGGTATTACCAGATCTTACGAAAGAGGAGTTTTCTCCCTAAAGCGAATAGAAGTCGAAAAGAGAGAAGATGGAATATTCATAGAGATCCTACCTTCTGAAGGTGAACTTAGGATCGAAGAGAGAGAGATCATTTTCGAAATCTTCGATGGTGAAAGAACTTATAGCGCTTCAGTAAAAGATTGCCCGGAAGGGATGGCTCTTCTAATAAAGTAGTTCGAAATCGAAGTAGGGTAGAAGCCTGGTGCCCTCCAGCATCAGGCCGGCCCTTATCTCAAAGGGATAGGCTGCATAGAGATAAACAGTTTCGCTTTTGTAGAATAGGAGTCTCCAGAAGACGGTAGATCCTACCAGAACATCGATCCCCGTCCCGAGGCCTTCCTTCGAAAAGTGAACGATATTCAGGAGATTGAGATTTCTTCTCGACAGCGTATAGTCAAGCTTGATCGATGTTCCGAAAACGATACTCGAATGACTTTCGAATCCCCAGCGCCTAACAGGTACAACGGAAGAGTCTTTCCCCAGAGTCACCCTTGAAAAAACATTAGTAAAGACTCTCAAGTCTTCGCGCAGCCAGTTCAGATTTACATCAACGCTTGAGTCGGCGACATTTGTCGTGGCCGTCTGAGTATCGCGCACAGTAATTACTGTATTTAACTTCGCCTGACCACCGTAAAGAAAGGATTCGTCTTGCAGGCTGACATTGAATGCTCCGGAGAGCTTGAGAGGGTACTCCAGCTTAGCGCTCCATCCAAGGGATAATTTGGGTGATAGCGAGTATTGACGGAAAACATCCAGAGATGCTACGGGTTTCATTCCGTTGAGTTCCACTTTCGCTTCAAAGTCGACAGGCAGATAATCGTTACTCGTGAGTTTGACATATAAGCGTGGTTCCAGAGTCTCAAAGTTCAAAGATCCCCCGGCGATCAAAAGATTCCTAAAGGTAAAGTCAGAAAACACTGCATAAATCCCGTCGAGCGGGACCAAAGATACAAATCTCCAGTTTGCAAAGCCATTATATCGTTTTCCATATACAAAATCCAATGTATCGAGCTCAAGGGGGACTTCAGTCAGTTGACGTCTAGAGTTCTGAGCCTGGGAGCTTACAAGGAGTTTCATTCCGTTAACCTGACCACTTGCAACTGTACCTTCTCTTACCTTTACCGAATCTCTGACATATCTCGTAAAAAAGGCCTGTCCTTCAAGCGATCCATCACTTCTGAAAAGGAATACTCCGGTTCCCTCTTCATAACCGTCTATAGATACCAGAAACCCGTCTCTGTACCAGTTGCCTATGGAGAAATCACTATCCAGTTCGAAGAAGCGCAAATCGGCATTCCTTGTAGAGTGAAGTGCCAGAAATCTCTTGCCCTCGAAATTCACCTTGAATGCTATCAGTAGACCGTCTGAAGATGCCCTCAAATTAGAAATCTGTGTTCTCGCATCCTTTTGAGAGAATATGTCAGTAGTCCTGTCGTTTCTTAGTGACAGAGTCTGAACTATTAGGCTTCCCTTCTCATTCTTGAGAATGGCGAGACGGTCCTTTCCCAGATATTCCAAACTTAATATATGCGAGTACTTTGATCTGGTAAGACTTTCAGTGTTCATATTGTAGAAATACAACCTTGTCTCAAGTCCGTTGCCTTTTTCGAGAAGACTCAAGGCGACTTCGCTTTCAAAGACAGTATAATCGACTATCTCCAGAGTGGTGTAAAGCAAGTGCCTGCCATCTACATTGAGTGAGTAGTATCTTGTGTTCCGATTGTACGCAATATAGTAAAGCCTATCGCCGTACACTTTAGGTTTGAAATGCTGAATCCCTTGATCGATGTCCTTTGAGTATCTGTAAAGGGTCGGCGGCTCGACGCTACCATACTTCGAACGTTCATAGTTAATGAACTCTTCCTTCAGCTCTCCATAGCTTTTTCCAAAAACCATGAAGAAGACTAACTCGATTCCTGTGAAACCGAAAACTCCCGACCTCAATTCGACCAGTTTGCGCAGCTTTTCCTCTCCGTATTCACCAAGAAGGTAGTCTAGAAAGGCGAAGCCAAAATTATAATAGGCTTCCGACCCAATAGGAGAGAATCCGGCAACAATAGCTTCTTCAGTAAACGGAGTCTGAAGAGTCAGCTGATCTTTTAGAAAGGAGAGTCTTCTCGCATCATAACCATCTGCTCCCAGAAGCTTACTGCTGATTTGGGCAAAACCCTCTGTCAACCACATGGGTTGAAGAGCGTTCGGCAAATACAGGCGCGATAGGTACTTTCTTATGATAGTCCCTATGGGTGTAACTGAAGTGAGCTGGAAGAGATGGCCCAGTTCGTGAGATATGACAGTCTTCAGCCAGTAATAATCACTTCTGTACGCGTAGTCAATCTCAATAGTGGTCGAATAAACGTAGTCGAGTGCCGGATTGGCCAGACCGTTGGCGTCATCCTCGTAACCACTCAGAATCAGTATTATCTTCTGTGAGAAGTCTCGGCCATAGAAATCGCTCAAGAACGCATAGCTTTCTTCAGCCAGTTCTTTCACAAGACCTATACTCTCTTCTATCTCTTTGTGGTAT
>LVBU01000064.1 GCA_001603185.1 Thermotogales bacterium Thermo_02
ATCGATAGGGGCATAGAGAGTCAGACGGCAATTGCTCGGTGAAGTCGATAGTCAAAACACGCGCGATCGGTGGCTTGATAAAGGTTATTGTCACAAACACAAGGAGAGGTTAAATCCAGAAAAGAAGAAACGATTTAGTTGGCTGCCGCTTCTCTGGCGAGGACGCAAGCCGGTTACAATAGAAACGAAGTGTACAAGACCACATAACTGACAGGCGAACAGCATGAGATCTTTCCAGGCTCAGGGCCAGAGTTCCTTCAAACCGCTTCGAAATCGAGCCAGAAGCACAGTAACACGCTCAAAATGCTCGCAAGCTCTATAGACCTCTCAGGAAAAATAACTTGTGCATTTCGCTCGCCTGTTCTATGTCGAAACCATGTTAAAGCAGTTTCACTACCCAGATATCTATGTTCCCATGATTTCCTTCCACATCTCCGTCGTTTGAGTCAGTCTGTCCGACTATAACGTAGCCTTCTTCAGCATTTTGGATGAAATAGCCCATATCCGTTCCCGTTCCACCAAGACACTTTTGCCAGACCAGACTGCCCATATCGTCTACTCTTACTATCCAAATGTCGCGACCTCCATGATTTCCTTCCACATCTCCATCATTAGATTCAGTGAATCCTATGACTGCATAGCCGCCATTATTCGCCTGAGTGACCGAATAACTCAAATCCGTATATGCTCCCCCAAAGCAACTCTGCCATTCCACGTTTCCTTCATCGTCGAGTTTTACCAGCCAAACATCGTCATTCGAAACAGCACTCAAGGTATTCCTTTCTACATCACCATCAACCGAAGAGGTAGATCCAGCAACAATGTAGCCGCCATCATTCGTCTGCTGTATAGAACGTCCCCAATCATTCCCCGAACCACCAAGACACTTCTGCCAGCTGACGTTCCCGGTTTCGTCAAGTTTGATAACCCAAATATCAAAACCGCCCCTGTTTCCACTTACATCTCCATCATCAGAACTGGTAAATCCAGCAATGGCAAATCCGCCATCAGTGGTTTGCTGAATCGTATGGCTTACATCTGTGCCACTTCCGCCGAGACACTTCTGCCAGATCAGGTTTCCCGATTCGTCTAGCTTCAGAACCCAGATATCCCAATCTCCGTTGTTTCCGCTGACATCGCCATTATTCGAACGAGTGATTCCGGCAACGATGAATCCACCGTCCCCGGTCTGTAGAACCGATTGGCCTATATCATAATCTGTACCGCCAAAACACTTTTGCCAGATCAAGTTCCCCTCCTGATCAAGTTTAATGACCCATATGTCGCTATTTCCGTGGTTCCCGGTAACATCTCCGTCTGTCGACGAGGTGTATCCTACAACAACATAACCGCCATCGGCTGTCTCAATTACGAACTGGCCCACATCGTCTTCGGAACCGCCTAGACTCTTTTCCCACTCCAGGCTGCCTGTGCTGTCAAGTTTCGTAACCCAGAAATCGGCTTTACCCTTGTTATTTGAAACATCTCCGTCTTTCGAGTCAGTTGTGCCTGCGACAATGTATCCTCCATCAGCAGTCAACTGAATGGAATTATACGTATAGACACCGGCCAGACCCTCGAAACCGCTACCACCAAGACACTTTTGCCAGCTGATGAGATCCGGTTTGTCTGCATATTCAAATAGCCACTTCAGGGTTTCCGAGTAGGTTCCGTTTTTCTTTTTAGCTCTGACCTCGAAACTGTGCAGCCCTTCCGAGTAGGAATCCCATACATAGGTTGTTTCAAGACCGTTGCTATACCATGCTCCGCCGTCTTTTCTGCACTCATACATGACCACCGCTCCACCCTTTTCACCTTCCGGTATCCATTGAAGGGTATTGTTCTCAATATTCGTGAGACCGTCGATTCCTCCGATCTTGATCAACGAATGAGGTAGATTGGACGGTATGCAAGACGAAATTATGAGAAGCAAGAAAAGCGCACTACCACAGATGACCAGGAATTTCACTTCAATACACCCCCGATATAGAAAATTCTACAAGATCTGGAGAAGAAAACCGCTGAAATATTAGTGTTTTTGCATTTCAAGTGCATCTTGGGTATTTCGAATTGGGATGGTCTTCAAAAGATTCAGAGGCACTACCATCGTATCAACTAAAAATCACAAAAGCGACTCAAGTCGAAGCTCTTTTGCCCCATCCGACACTATGGCTTTTGAAGACGGAGAGACAGACTTCCAGAGACACTCTGTAGTTATCGAACGCTTTCAGCACAGGCAGGACCATGCTGTTGGCCATTATGGTGGCGACGACCTTAATTCCGGAGAAGTGCTTGTTCAAGATCCTTCTGTTCTTCTTGTAGAGTTGGGTTCGCCTTTCGCCTGAGAAGCACTGATAGATTTCGACTCTCTCCAGGCTGTTGTTTGCGGCCAGTATCTCTTTCAGAAACTCTTCCTTCAGCTCTTTCAGTTCCTGAACATCATCGCTTTCGAGGCAGTATATCGAGATCATCAGGAAGACGTCGTCTATTACCTCAGATACCGAAGGAATCCAGATTCTCTCCTTCTTTATCTTCGCGGCAGGCAGGAACTCGTAAGACAGTTCCGTCATTATCAGAGAAGGCCTGCTGTTTTCAGAGATGAAGATCTGCGCGCCCGGAATTATTCCGCCTTCGTAAGGGTGACCTGACCCGACCAGGAACTGTGTCGTGAATGTTCCCATGTTTCCATCCCCTTTCCCTGTAACGTATTGAGAAGCTTCCTAATAGCCGCTATTACCGTTATATTGCCTGAAGGTAAGGCCATTGACCCCTATCGGAACGGGAGAGTTGCCGCCTTCACCTGTGTAGATTATACAGGACCTTCGTAATGGATATATAATACTTATCACAAAGTTTCCGTAACTTATGACGGTCTGACTATGCTGTAAAATATAAATGTGTATGCAAATCTATGTAGGTTAAGAGAGTATGAGACAGTTCTACTTCTTAATAAGTACGTAGACGAGAGATCTAAGGTAGATCCCACCCTTTCAAGAGTCAGCGTATATGTCGATCCTGGAACACCCGGACATTACCGGCCCTTGAGAAGACTCCCAGAACCCAAATCCCACACGGTCAAATCCGTTCGTTATTCTATCCTGTTAAGGTGGCGATTTTCGTAGCTTCCTAATCGGATAGTCCATCCCATCATTTCACGCATCTCCACAGAGCACTACGCTTTCACAAATTATCCCGTTACCCACTCGATGACAAACTCTTCGTGCGTTTGTAGAGAGGTAAGAAAGATAACCGACCCGTTAACCGGGAGGCGGCTTCGGTCGCGAAAAAAAGGAGGAGTGATTAAGTTGCTGATGGAAATACCGTCAATGGAAATGCCCGAATGGATCAGAAACCCAGGGGAGTTCGACATAAGGAACATTCTGCAGGACTCTCTCTGCTACCTTGCCAGCGGCCTTCACGGCCATTTTGTCAAATGCTACATGGGAAACGCTTACAGCTTCGTGTACATCGACTACTTCATAAGCCGAGAAGATCTGCTGCAGGATATGGCCGAGTACGGGTTCACAGGTTACCGAGTGATCCGACAAGAATCGATAGACCCGTACAGACTCCATCGGGGTGGATGGGACGCGCTTACGTGGTATTACCGCGAGGACGATCCGCGAGGAGAGAGGCGGTTCGATCGCTTCCGTGGAGACCGCGAAAGAGGTTACTTCGCAGGATATCGAGACATTCTGAATCCTTCGTGGAAGAAGGTCCTGCCGGTTGAGCGAGATGGCAACCCTAACTCGTGGCGTGAGATCCAGAAAGAGCCCTTCGCCGAATGGTTCATCTTAGAGAGGACCGAAGAGTACGACGAGACGCACAATCCGAAACGCTTCTCCTTCTTCTTTCTCAACACCGAGGCTGTTGCTGCCTACCAAGCACTTTACCTCGAAAACCTTATGGCCCCAAAGATCCTTGTAGTTCCGCAGCACGGCTTCGGCATGAACTGGACAGACTTCAGAAGCAGAGAGAGGATACTTGCAAGGACAATATTTTATCGAGACAATCCCCTGCCCGAATACATCGTCGGCATGGCCGGTTTTTATGAACCCTGGCCGGAATACACGAAGCGGGTGAAGAAGTACCGTAGCAGGTATAGCGGCTTCATTACCGTCTGGAGGTACTCGGGAGACCCCGCAAGGCTCAATCCACCTGTTTCCGAGCAGAGAGGGAACCATCAGCAGGAAACATCTGAAAACGATCTCGTCTTTGTCGAGAACGGCGAGTTCGAGATGAGCGAGGTAGGGAGAATACGAGATATTGCCGAAGGTAATACCCTCTATGTGATGCTTACCTATGATTTCTATATCGGCAAATACACCGTCACGTGTCAGGAGTACTCGAGGTTCTGCAGGGAAACGGGCGCAGAAGAACCCGTGGATGAAGAATCCCCGAACGGCACAAAACCGGTTACGAATGTGAAATGGTTAGACGCCATCTCCTACTGCAACTGGTTGAGCGAAAAGGAAGGCCTGCCCCCGGCGTACGATGAATTGGGAAAGCTGCTTGATTGCGACGGCTCACACACGACCGACTTAAGAAGAGTTGCCGGCTACAGGTTGCCGACCGAGGCCGAATGGGAATACGCGGCCAGGGGAGGGAACAAGAGCAGAGATTATATCTTCGCCGGAAGTAACGACGTCGATGAGGTCGCCTGGTATATTGAAAACTCATCCGACAGAACTCGAGAGGTCGGGTTGAAGAGCCCGAACGAACTCGGACTTTACGATATGTCCGGCAACGTCTGGGAACTGTGCAGCGACAACAGCGACAGATACTCGGAGGGACTGGAGATAAACCCGTATGGGGAAACCGGTGTGTTCAAAATCCTTCGTGGCGGAAGCGTACGTGAAGACCGTGAAGAAGTAACGATTTCGGCTCGTGATTTAACAGGGGAGCGTTACACAAACTCATCTATAGGCTTCCGCATAGCGAAGACAGTGCTGGTCGACGGGGGAGAGCAGTGATGGACTTTCCGGGCAGCGTGCAGAACTTCATCTATCTTCTTTCCAAACTCGGTCAACAAAACAAGATGCTCTCGGAAAAGGCAATCGAATACTTCTGGAGCTCCCTTTTGTTGAAGAAACTATCACAGAACGTACAATTCAGTGACGTCTTCTGGAGGTTCGTGTTCTTCGGAAAGAGCGGGAAAGAGCGGGCCGATCTCATGGAGAGCGCGATATCCGAGCTCATCGTCGAGCATCCGGAATTCGCTTTCATGGACTTCAAAGGAGAATTGGGCGGGGCGTTCAAAGAAGACTCGCCCCTCTTCCACAGAACCTGCGCTTACGCCGACGGCATGATCGACGGACTCTCCATCAGGGACATAGATCTTTTGATAGGCCCCTTCTACACGGGAATGTTCTCATTTGCGATCGACTCCAATCTTCTCTATTCTGACATCATAGTGCCGATGGAAATACTGGATATGATGGTCGATCTGCTCGAAATCGAACCGGGAATGACCGTTTACGACCCTGCTTTCGGTTACGGACGGGCCTTCTACACAGTCTTCAGGAGAGAAGGCTTCGACTACACTTCCTTCGCCGGACTTGAAATCGACCCTAGGAAATGGCGACTCACAAAGATTATCCTTTCCCTTGTCGGGATAGACGTCTCGAAGCTCGTAAGGGGCGATTCCCTTGTGAAGCCGACGAAAGAGACTCTCTATGTGGAAGAACAGTACGACAGGGTGATTATCGAGCCACCAACAGGCGAGCGCATGGTATTGCAGGAGCTGAAGACTGATTTCTTCCTCCGAAACATTCTAAATATCTCGTCCGGTCTCATAAGCCAATGGGACTTCATTAACCATGGAATGCGCTCGATGAAGGATGACGGCAAGCTCGTGACGCTAATTACGAGAGGAGAGCTGAGAGAAGGAAATAAGGAAATAATAGACAACGACTGGCTTGAAGCCGTAGTACAACTCCCCCTTGGAGCCGTTCACGGCGGAAACGACGACTGCTGTTTGCTTGTCCTTAACAAGGCGAAGCCCATCGGCAGGAAAGGACAGGTCTTCATGTCGGTATC
This sequence comes from Thermotogales bacterium Thermo_02, assembly GCA_001603185.1. Lineage (GTDB taxonomy): Bacteria > Thermotogota > Thermotogae > Petrotogales > Kosmotogaceae > Mesotoga. The sequence continues at coordinate 6,040 of LVBU01000064.1, forward strand.
CAAGAGCAGCGGCAGAGAGCCTTTCTGCTTCGAAGTGAGAGAGGAGAATCTTTTGCTCAGTTCAGTCATGAGAAACTTCAGGGACTGGAAAGGCGAAAGCGGAGTATGCGCGCTGATCCAGATCGATACGATAAAGAACAGCGGCTATTCCCTGGTGCCTGGCGACTACTCGATAATCCCCGTGAAGAAAGACCAGCTGCCCGAGGATTACGAAATCTTCCTGACTTCCCCGACCGTCGAGCTGGATTCCATCGGTGAGTTCCTCGAATCACACAGATACTTGCGGAAGTCGAAGAATGCCGAACTTCCCGAAGGTCATGAGCCAGATGGAGAATCGTATGAAGGCAAGGTCTACAAGTACCCTCGCTTGGAGGTCGATGAGAAGGGCATCGTTCAGCTGATCTCTCTAAAGGAGCATGCCGGAGAACTCACAAAAGCGGCCGAGAAATCCCTTCTAAGAAAGAACGACATCATCTTCAACAGAAGAGACGACATAACGACCATAGGGCTGGTGACCGACATCCCTTCAGACGCGTCGATACTGCCCTCAGGCAATCACATAGTCTTTAGAGTCGCCGGCGAATACGATCCTGTAAAGGTCTTCAACATTCTAAGGAGCGACTACGGCCAGTTTCTCATTAGAGAAGCCACAAAGCACCTTTTCATGGAGTTTCTGCCCTTGCACGCAATTCAGGCCATGAGGCTTCCGGTAGAGGCAATCAAGGCCGACAGACCTGAACATAGCGGATCGCAGGACAGAAGAATTTCGACAGACGAAGGGAGTGATTCCGATGTTTGAAGAAGTGACGAAGGCCGAAATGCCCGAATGGATAAAGAATCCCGCGGAATTCGACATTCATGACGTGTTGAAAGACTCTCTGTATTACCCGGCCAGCGGCCACGACGGCCATCCGGTCGAGTACTTTATGGGAAATGTCTACAGTTTCGTATATGTCGACTACTCCATAAGCAGGGAGAAACTGCTCGAAGAGATCGCCAACAAGGGATTCAGGGGATACAGAGTTATCCGCCAGCTTCCAATAAGCGAGAGCCAGCTAGCGCCGAACGGCTGGAGGATCAGGGTAACCCCGGACCGTGCCGAACACCACCAGCCCGACCATTATTCGGATGTGTTCGAGAAGCCCTTCGCCGAATGGTTCATATTCGAGAGAACCGAAGAGTACGGTGAAGACCATAATCCGTCCAGGTTCTCGCTGCTTTTCATATGTGCGGACGGCGCGGCGGCTTATCAGGCGCTTTATCTAGAGAACAGGATGGCTCCGAAGATTCTGGCCATAATCCAGCCAGGGGAAGCCTTCGGCTGCAACTGGACCGACTTCACCAGCAGGCGGCTCATAATGGCCCGGTCGGTCTTCTACGGGACCAACCCTCTGCCCGAATATGTCATAAACGGAGGCATAGGCCGCAGCGAATTCTACAGAGCGCCCATCTGGCCGGAATACTCCGAGTTTGTCAAGAAATTCAATATAGGCGCAAAGTACTTCAGGATCTGGGCCAGAAGCGATCGCCGGGGGATAGGAAATTGAGACTGACGGGATTTTTCAAGTGTTCGGACTAAACCAAAAGGAGGTAAAGATGGATCTGAAGAGTTTTTCCCGCAACTACATGTATCTACTCTCAAAACTCGCAGAAGAGGGCCGCGACCTTTCCGAAAGGGCGATAGAGTACTTCTGGACGAACATGCTGCTCAGAAAGCTCTCGTTCCGCGATAATTTCCTCGATATTTTCAGGGAGTTCAATCTCTTCAACAAGAGCGGCCGCGATAGGGCGGAGCTGATCGAAAAGGCTCTTAAAGAAATAATCAGCAGATATCCGGGCTACGGGTTCATCGAATACGGGGGCAAATACCTCTGGATCTTCACGGAAGGCCCTGCGCCGCTTCAGAAGACCTGCGCTTACGCGGACGGTTTCATAGACGGCCTGGCGATGACCGACATCGCCAGTGTCTGCGGGGACATTTACAACACCTTGTTCTCGCTCTCGATCGATCTGGGGCTGGTCGATCCCGACGCGGCCGTGGCCATGCCTGTCGTCGAGGCCATGGCGAAGCTGCTCGATTTGAAGCCGGGATTGAGCGTCTACGATCCGGCGCTCAACTATGGGCGGGTGATATACAGCATATTCAAGAAGGAGGGTTTGGAGAACACGGATTTCGCCGGGCTGGAAACGGACCCCTTCAGGCACAGGGTAGGCAAGACGGCGCTGGCCATCCTGGGGGTAAACACCGTGAACCTCAAGCGGGGAGAGCCGCTCTTCAGACCCGCGAACGCCTCTCTCACCGATAATGCCCTCTACGACAGAGTCGTCATAGAACCGCCGTCGGCCGAGAGAATAATACATCTCCGGCTGAATACAGGACACTTTTCCATGGGAGAGCTCGAGATCGCGAGAGAGCCGGGGAGCCAGTGGGAGTATATCGGCCACGGCCTCGAAGCGACAAAACCTTCCGGAAAGCTGGTCAGCCTGATCGACAGCTGCAAGATCCCCGAAGCCCTGCGGTCGATCGTGGACGGCGACCTGCTGGAAGCGGTCATAGCGCTCCCCGGAAGTCTCGTATGCTCGGGCGGCGAGCGGAAGTCCATACTGGTGATAAACAGGAATAAGCCTGCGGGGAGAAAGGGAAAGGTCTTCATCGCCGTCCCGGAGAGGGAGAGCGCGGAAAACTGGTCGTCGCTCGCGGACCAGTCGCGGTGGCTCGATTCGGTGACGGATCTTTACGGCGAATGGAAGAACAGGCCCGGCACCGCGGGCATAGTCTCGACCGACAGGATAATCGAGAACGGCTACGATATAAGCCCGTACGGTTATGCGGTGAACTCCACGGGCGAGTCGACGCCGGCCATCGATTATGCCGAATTGCTCGAGGCTCCCATGATAAAGCTAGGCGAGGTCGCGGACCTGATCGAAGGCGTGAGGGGTGAAAGATACTATCACCTCGACAGCTACACTGCCGATAAAAACGGTGTCGTAAATATGGAAGCGATCGGTCGCGAAACGAGTGAGGTCTTCAGGGAAGACGATCTGAACCTCCTACGGGAGTTCGACATACTCCTCCCGGCGTTTCCCGGTCGGGACGACATGGCCATCGTGGGCGAAATGCCGGAAGGCTTCCGTGTCATACCGGGGACCGGCCTGCTGGCGTTGCGGGTAAAGGACGGCTACGATCCCCGCAAACTCTTCGATATCCTTCGAAGCCCCATGGGGAGGCACACCAGGAGAGAGGCGGGACGCTCCGTCTACATGAGCAGGTCGGTCGCGCCCATACTCGAAGAGATCATGATACCCGATATAGTCAGAAAAAAGGACTGAGCGGACTGTTCGGAAAGGAAACTCGCTCTTTGTAGCGGGGAGGTGGATCAGAGGTGAGAGTTATGAGGTTAGGGGTAAGAAGATCAAGATCTTTTCGCTCTTCCGACCTCTGACTTCTAACCTCAGGTCCCCAAGGACGGCTCTTAACGCTCTTCTCACCTCTCACCTCTATCCTCTGACCTCAGTCTTACCAGTGAACCTGGACGCGAAGCGTCGGAACGAAGAACAAAGCTCCTAGCCCTGGAACGAGGAACCGCTCTTACTAAAAATGCAGTCCCTGTTTTTCAAGCCTACTTTATCGCCGTCCTGCAGATCCTGAACCCCAGATCGTAAGATGCGCCAGAGGGCTGGTAGTATTGTCGCTCGTACACAGTCGCGAATGTCTCGACATCGCCGAACGAGCCCCCGCGCATCACACGCTCAAGATCGATCGAGTCGTTGTAAGGGTTTAGATTCGGGCTTTGGCCGAAGTAATCGTCGGCGTACCAGTCGCTGCACCACTCCCAGACGTTGCCCGACATATCGTAGAGTCCGAGCTCGTTGGGCTTCTTCTTGCCGACTTCGTGGGTTATCGACTGCGAGTTTTTCTCATACCAGCCGACCTCGTCGACATCGTCGCTGCCCGAGTACTTGTATCCCCTGTTCTTGCTTCCCGCTCGAGCGGCATACTCCCATTCGGCGTCCGTCGGCAGTCTGTATCCGGCGACGGTCGAAATGTCGGTCGTTTCCTGGCCGTTCGAATCGAGCAGATACCCGTAGTCGTCGTAGGCCGGGCGCAGACCTTCTCTCTCGCTAAGCCAGTTGCAGTATTCCACCGCGTCCCACCATGTGACGTTTATCACAGGCCGAGAGCCCCTTCCCCAACCCTCGTCCGGAGGCAATTGCCTCCCTGTGGCGGCGCAAAAAGAGTCATACTCGGCGAACGTCACTTCATACCTGCCTATGTGGAAGTCGTAAGTCAGTTCTACCGGACGGGTCGGACTTGTATAGAGACGGTCGTAGCCTGAGGGGTCGCCCATCACGAAACTGCCCCGCTCCACGAACTCCATGGCCGGCAACTTGACTTCAGCCTCTTGAATGGTTGGCTTCGGCTTTTCGGCAGAAGCGATCCGACAGACACGGAACCCGATGGTGGCGTGAAGCTCTTCGTGGTCTATCGCCTCGCTGCAGGTCACCCGGGTCAAATCGGAGGAGTTACACCAGCAGCCTCCGCGGAGCACTCGTTTGGAACCGAGTATGTTGTGGGGATTCGTCTCTTCCCGGTCACGGTATTTTGCGCTCCGGTCGGAACAGTATTCCCAGACGTTGCCCGACATATCGTAGAGTCCGAGCTCGTTGGGCGCCTTCATGCCGACTTCCTGCGTCGCCGACTGCGAGTTTTCCTCATACCATGCGACCTCGTCGACATCGTCGCTGCCCGAGTATCTGTATCCTCTGCTCTTCTTGCCCCCGTACGCGGCGTACTCCCATTCGGCCTCCGTCAACAGCCTGTATCCCCTGACTCTCAACAAGTCGTTTGTCTTTCTCCCATTTTCGTCGAGCAGGTTTCCGTCGACATGATAGGCTGCCGGGAGACCTTCCATTTCACTGAGCCAGTTACAGTACTCGATCACCTGGAGCCACGCGAGGTTCACCACCGGCCTCTTTCCCCTGCCCCAGCCCTCGTCGTCCGGACCGGAATACTCTATCGCGTCGCAGTATCTGTCGTACTCCTGGAAAGTGACGGGG
>LVBU01000566.1 GCA_001603185.1 Thermotogales bacterium Thermo_02
GTCCAGTCCGTTGCAGGAGCAGGAGCCGCTTTTACGCCCTGGGGGCTTCTCAAAGCCCGAAAGGTCCATGATACGGCATTCCAAAGTGGGCTAACTGCCTACAGGAGGGAAGAAATGAACCAGACAGACGTTGTAGTCATCGGTTCGGGAGGGGCGGGACTCATAGCGGCCATTGCTTCCGCAAAAGAGGGAGCTTCAGTAACTGTTTTAAGCAAGACCGTAACAGGATATGCCTCAGCTACTGAATATTCGAGCGGTTTCTTCACCCTTCCGGACCAGGAAATGAGCAGCGAAAAGTACCTTGAGTATGTAAGGAGAGTTGGAAAGAACCTGAGCAGAGAGGATCTCCTCGGATACCTAGGCGAATCTGCATATCCATCATTGCAGGATCTTTGTTCCTGGGGGATAACATTGAGGTTTCTGGGCAGTGGACACGCAACTGTAACCGACTCCGCTAGAGTTCCTGTTGCCAGCGGGGGGGGTATGTTATCCGAGCTTAAGAATCTCGCCTCCGGGCATGGAGTGAAGTTTTTTGAAAATGTCTTTGTCACAGATCTTCTGGCAAGCAAAAACAGGGTGTTCGGAGTAGATTACTGCGACTGGACAACAGGTTCGAACGGAAGGATCTTTTGCAAGTCCGTTATCATTGCCACCGGAGGAGCCGGGCAGATCTTCAGCAGGACCGACTCTCCCTCGAGAATAACCGGAGATGGTTACGCTCTTGCGTTGAAAGCCGGGCTTGTCCTCGAGGATATGGAATTTGTCCAGTTTTACCCGTTAGGTTTCGATGAGCCGCGTTTCCCCTGCTGGATGATCAGGCTTCCAGTACTCGATATTGCAAGGTTGACCGATGGCTCGGGCAATGAGTTTCTCAAGCAGGAGATGCAGAACCGTGGAATAAAGGACGGGATGGAAGTCAGCCTTTTTGCCAGGGATATGGCTTCCAGATCGATCCAGGAAAGGATAGATCTCGGGGATGAAGCCCTCCTTCACCTGGAGGACATCGAAAGAGCCTGTTGGGATGAATGGGACCTCCGTAAAACTTTGGGCTGCTATCCCCAGGGGATCAAGCCTTGGGATTACGGGCCGGTACATGTAAGTCCCCTTGCGCACTATTTCTGTGGCGGGGTAAAGATCGACAACAGCACGGCTACCTCCATTGATGGACTTTTTGCCTGCGGAGAGGTTACTGGTGGAGTCGACGGTGCGAGCCGTGTAGGGGGTAACGCCCTCTCGAGCATGGTTACCTTCGGTATCAGAGCCGGACGGGAGGCCGCAAAAATATCTCTTTTAAGATCACCCAGGCCTTTCACGGGAGCTGAAAAAGAAAAAGAGCGGAATTTCTTCTCAAGTGACGGTGTGATTGAATCCCGAAGAGCCCGAAATGAGATAAGATGCCTCAACATGAAGTGTCTTGGCCCTTTAAGGGAAGAACGATCTATCAGGAGGTCCATTTCTGTTCTTGAAAACTATCTTTTAAGTGAATTGCCGAAGGTAAGGATTGATAGACCTCAGGACTTTCTTGAAGCCCTTGAATTGGAAAGCATGCTTTTGACCTCACTTTCCGTGGCCTATTCGGCCCTGTCAAGAAAGGAGAGCAGGGGTGTCCATTACAGGACAGATTTCTCCTGTGAGAGAGAGGAATACGGGAGATCTCAAGCAGTCAAAATCGAGAACGGAAGGTTCCTTACTGCTTTTGTCGAGTAAGGATCTTGTGCGTGAACGGGAAACAATTTTGAAAAGGAGTGGACCTTCATGAGCAATCTTGAAAAGGGCATAAGCAGAAAATGTGCGGGTTTTGTTACTTCCCTGTCATTCTCCGACCTGGCGCCGGATACAGTCTCGGTTACAAAGAAATGTATCGTCGACTGGCTTGGATGTGTTCTTGGGGGGGCATCCACGCCCGCTGCTCGTATCATTCAGGATGTAGCGGATGAAATGGGAGGGAAGGAACAGGCAACTGTAATAGGTGATTTTTCAAGGAACTCGGTCCTTCATGCTGCCATGATAAACGCCTATAACTGTCATATTCTCGAGATGGATGACGTACACAAAAGTTCAATTGTCCACCCCGGTGCTCCGGTAATTTCTGCGGCCTTTGCCCTGGGAGAGTACCTTGGCAGCACAGGGAAGGAAATAATTGAAGCCATCGTAGCCGGCTACGATGTAATGATAAGGATCGGTGAGGCTGTCACACCTTCACACTACTCAATATGGCACTCAACAGCCACCTGCGGCAATTTCGGAGCGGCAG
>LVBU01000065.1 GCA_001603185.1 Thermotogales bacterium Thermo_02
TCTCACATGAGCGCGTGGATTGAAACTAAAAAAGAGGTCAGAAAATTTGCAGAAGAATTAAGTCGCGCTCTCACATGAGCGCGTGGATTGAAACATTGAACGATAATGAAACTATAAGAATTTCTACTGTCGCGCTCTCACATGAGCGCGTGGATTGAAACTGATGTGGTGTAATCCTCTGTTGAAAGCCCTTTGTCGCGCTCTCACATGAGCGCGTGGATTGAAACCGTTACGTAATAGTTCGCCTTTTCTGTCAAGACGGGTCGCGCTCTCACATGAGCGCGTGGATTGAAACAAGGCAACCTAAAAGAGAAAACACGGGACCAACTTGTCGCGCTCTCACATGAGCGCGTGGATTGAAACCCTTATGAATTAATTAAATCATGCGTAGGTGAAGTCGCGCTCTCACATGAGCGCGTGGATTGAAACACTGGGCGTTACTCGCATCGCTGAAATTATTTCGGTCGCGCTCTCACATGAGCGCGTGGATTGAAACATGATCAACGCAATTTCAAACTCCGGGCGAAAGGTCGCGCTCTCACATGAGCGCGTGGATTGAAACTTTGTCCGATGTGGCTTGCGGGCTTACCGAACAAGTCGCGCTCTCACATGAGCGCGTGGATTGAAACTTTACGAAAAGCGAAAAATATTACTTTGAGCAGCGTCGCGCTCTCACATGAGCGCGTGGATTGAAACGGGACCAAAAAATATAATAATTTACAACTAATCGTCGCGCTCTCACATGAGCGCGTGGATTGAAACGTTTTGATGCTGAAAGGTCTGACAAAGGACATGGTCGCGCTCTCACATGAGCGCGTGGATTGAAACGTAATATCCACTTATATAATGCAACTGGTTTCTGGTCGCGCTCTCACATGAGCGCGTGGATTGAAACTGCTGCTTTATCTGCTTCTCTCCATTCAGCTTTTTGTCGCGCTCTCACATGAGCGCGTGGATTGAAACAAGTGATAGTTGATGTTTGCGCATTATGTAACCGGTCGCGCTCTCACATGAGCGCGTGGATTGAAACTTCTCGTCTGCGTACATTTCAGCCTTTTTATAAAGTCGCGCTCTCACATGAGCGCGTGGATTGAAACTTTTTGAAGCCAAAATAGAAGATAGAACGGTTTTGTCGCGCTCTCACATGAGCGCGTGGATTGAAACATATTATTACTCTTTCAGCTCTGTCGATATATTGTCGCGCTCTCACATGAGCGCGTGGATTGAAACTTAACAGTATCTAAATTATATCCTGTTTCAAACTGTCGCGCTCTCACATGAGCGCGTGGATTGAAACACTGCTGCAATAAGTTGGTTAGTCTTTAACGGTAGTCGCGCTCTCACATGAGCGCGTGGATTGAAACAATTGGCGACTATGCAATAAAGACGGCAAACGCAGTCGCGCTCTCACATGAGCGCGTGGATTGAAACATTGTTACTTATATAATATCAATACGTATGCCAAGTCGCGCTCTCACATGAGCGCGTGGATTGAAACGATAAGTGTTTGCCGTTTATCTTTCATTTTGGAAGTCGCGCTCTCACATGAGCGCGTGGATTGAAACGCGGCGCTTAGAGATAATCTTGATTGGGACTGGAAGTCGCGCTCTCACATGAGCGCGTGGATTGAAACTGAATTAGAGGCTCAGATAGCATTGGGCAATACTGTCGCGCTCTCACATGAGCGCGTGGATTGAAACAATGGAAATGAACGCTCAGGGGTTAGACGGAAAAGTCGCGCTCTCACATGAGCGCGTGGATTGAAAC
>LVBU01000567.1 GCA_001603185.1 Thermotogales bacterium Thermo_02
GAGAAAGTAGAAAAAGGCTACCATAAGGACAAGCCAGATGATTATCCCGCTAAATCCGCCTCCGACTGCTGTTCCTGCATCGGCGGCTGGAGCGGCCGATTCACCTGCGGGGGCGTATGCGATGAAACTTAGAATTGGAAACATTTACATACCTCCTGTCATGGTTAGAGCATCTGTAAGATTTTACCAGAATAGAGTATGCAATTCAACCGAGAGAGCTTTTTTTGAATCTTACGCCTCTCGATCATGGATGATTACCGTGATATAATTCCGATGATTAACAGAAGAAAGGGAGGAATATCATGAATAGTCTTCTGAAAGATGCCGAAAACAGGATGAAAAAGAGCGTTGAGAAGATTGTCGAGGAGTACGGTCAGATGAGGACTGGGAGACCTTCTCCCGCCCTTCTAGAATCTGTGAAGGTCGATTATTACGGTGTTCCCACTCCGATAAACCAGCTCGCAACGATAAGTACTACCGAAGAGAGAACTCTGATAATCAAACCGTGGGACAGGTCTGTTCTCAACCAAATCGAAAAGGCAATATTCGCTTCAAAACTGGACCTAACTCCCATGAGTGATGGAATCAATATCAAACTCAACTTTCCAACTCCGACAACAGAACAAAGGGACAAATGGGTGAAAATAGCCAGAGATACTTCCGAGAAGGGCAAAGTCGCTGTAAGGAATATCAGAAGAGATGTAATAAAAGAGGCAAGGGACCTTGAGAAGGCGTCGGACATGACGGAAGATGACCTGAAGAAATTCGAAGAGGATATTCAGAACCTCACTAACGAATATGTTCAGGAAATGGATAAGGCCTTTGAGAGAAAGAGTAAGGAGATTATGGACTTCTGATGAGTATTCCCTCTCATATAGCCATCATAATGGACGGCAATGGTCGCTGGGCGGAAAAGAGAGGACTGGAAAGGATTGAAGGGCATAGAATTGGAGCCGAGGTCGCAGACGCCGTATCTCAGTGGTGTGCCGATTCAGGAATAAAGTACGTAACGCTGTATGCCTTTTCCACAGAGAACTGGAAGAGACCCAGGCATGAGGTCAACTATCTCTTCGAGCTGATGCTCATGTATATAACAAGTCAACTCGAGAGGATGCTGAAGGAAGAGGTAAGAATGAGGTTTATGGGAAGACTGAACGAGTTGCCAGAAAAGCTGCTCGATTTCACCCGATACATTGAAGAGAAGACCAGAAATTGTAGCAAACTGAATGTTATAGTCGCTCTAAATTACGGTGGTAGAGCGGAGTTATTAGATGCCGTTACCTCTCTTATTAGAAAAGGCAGAAGCGAAATTACGGAGTCGGATATATCTTCCTGTCTATACATTCCAGATCTTCCAGAACCCGATCTCATAATCAGGACTTCTGGCGAGCGAAGACTGAGCAACTTTCTACTTTGGCAATGCAGCTATAGTGAGTTCTTCTTCACCGACACGCTGTGGCCGGACTTCAGCAAGAAAGAGTTTCTAAGCATTTTGGAAGATTACTCGAAGAGAAAGAGAAGATTCGGGGCGGTAGATATATGATGAAGGCATCTGAAACAACTATCAGGATCGTAACTGCGGCTGTAGTTGCTCCCTTTGCGGTGCTGAGCTTCATGAACTATCTCTCTTTTATCGGGTTGGTAGCGATAGTCGCCCTTTTCGCGAGCTACGAATACCTGAAATTCAGTCTTAAAGGTTCCGGACATGACGCCGTGAGAGTTGTAATATCAGGTATTATTCCCTCGATAGTTGTCATCTACGGAATCATGCTGTACAAAGTTGAGTTTATGGAAGCTAGAGAACCCGAGTTGATATTTGCCGTGGGAGTGATTGCTCTAGCGTCACTGGTTATAGTGACCGTTTCCGATGTTAAAAGTGCTAAATTGATAATCACGAATTCTGTTTTCGCACTTATTTATGT
>LVBU01000568.1 GCA_001603185.1 Thermotogales bacterium Thermo_02
ATCATAGATCCCCAGCTCGTTAGGTAACTTCTTCCCAACTTCCTGTGTCTTGCTTCCCGAGTTCGAAGTGTACCAGGCTACGTCATTAACGTTGTCGCTGCCAGCAAACTTGTAACCCCTGCTCTTGTTCCCTCCTCTTGCCGCGTATTCCCATTCGGCCTCTGTCGGCAGTCTGTAGCCTACTACCTTCGACGGATCAGTCGTTATCCTTCCGTCTTTATCCAGCAGATTTCCGTTGCTGTCATACGCCTTCGGAAGTTTCTCCTTCTCGCTCAGCCAGTTGCAGTATGCTACCGCATCGTTCCAACTGACGTTAATTACAGGTCTGGTTTCCCTTCCCCAGTTATTGTCGGATGGCTTGCTTCTTCCTGTTGCTTCACAGAAAATGTCGTATTCTTCGAAAGTCACTTCATACTTGCCTATATAGAAGTCATATGTGAAAGTCACTGTATGAACCGGTTTCTCATCACTATATCCGTCTCCCCATGTATCTCCCATCGTGAAACTGCCTTTCTCCACAAGTACCATGTTTTGAAGATCATTAGTTGCTACCTGAGAAGAAATCGGTTCTATGTCTCCAGATGTGTTTTCTTTCAAGAAAACAATGCTCTTTATCTTTCCGGGCGATACTCCAAGCTCACTTCCAGACAACAACCTGAACACTATGAAATCATCCTTTATCGTTCCCTTTATCTCAGATCCACCTTCAAACTTCACTTTCGTAAGTACGTTCCCGTCTCCCTCGAACTCCATGCTTATGAGGTTATCCGTCTTTATCTTGATCTCTGCATATGATGATTGCACTGTTGCCTGAGTAGATAGTACCTCTCCATAGAACTGATCTCCTGTCTTGAGTGAGACATGTACTATGCTCTGATCCACAGTCCGTTTCTGGTTATACATGTCTATCCTGCTTATGAAATCTTTATGGAACTTGAGGGGTGACCCTTCGAACTCAAGTGTGATGTACTCATCCAGAAGAAAACCGCTGAAGGTTTCTCTCTCATATACGGTAGAAAGAGTAGTAGCCATGCTTCCTGGTGCTGGGAAGACTATCTCTTTCACGAAAGTGACCGGTATCTTGAACTCCCCGTAGTCTGTTATGAAAGAGATACTCTCCATGCTTATCTCACATTCGATCACATCTCCATTCCTCATCTGGATTCTAGCTCCCGTATTCGCTATTACCAGAACAGAGAGCAAAAGGACCGAGACTACTATCATGGCTTTCTTCATTTCTCTTCCCCCTTCTTGACTCAAGGCTTTCATAGCAGTTGAATAGTCCGGTTTCTCATTATCTGTGTCTTCTCGCGCTTGCGGGCTACTCCGTGCCCGGCGCTCGAAGCCACAGTAAGCAGTAAAGGGTAATAACGTAAAAAGGCTAAAGTGTAAATCAGGGCACCGTCCTGCAAATACGGAAGCCGAGGCCGTAGTACGTGTAAGTGGGGCTGCTGTTGCCGCGAAGCGCTACCCGCACGCGCGTCGCAATGCTGTTCCAGCTACCGCCACGAAGCACCCGGTAGGAACCACTATTGTTATACGGATTCGTCTGTGCAGAACTGGAGTAGCTTCCCTTCCAGTCGCTGCACCACTCCCACACGTTTCCAGACATATCGTACAGCCCCAGCTCGTTAGGTAACTTCTTTCCAACTTCCTGGGTCTTGCTTCCCGAGTTCGAAGTGTACCAGGCTACGTCACCGACGTTATCGCTACCGGAATACTTGTATCCGTTGCTCTTGTTCCCACCTCTGGCTGCGTATTCCCATTCGGCTTCGGTCGGCAACCTGTAACCGACGACCTTCGACGGATCGCTCGTTATTCTTCCGTCTTTGTCCAGCAAATTCCCGTTATTGTCATATGCCTTCGGAAGTTTCTCCTTCTCGCTCAGCCAGTTGCAGTATGCTATTGCATCCCACCAGCTCACGTTTATTACAGGTCTCTTTCCCCTTCCCCAACCGTTATCAGATGGTTTGCTCCTACCCATAGCCTCACAGAAAGCGTCGTATTCGTCGAATGTAGTCTCATACTTGCCCATGTAGAAGTCGTAGGTGAACGTGACCTTGTGGGTTGGTTTTTCATCACTTTCTCCTCCACCCCACGTGTCGCCCATCGTGAAACTGCCTTTATCTACAAACACCATGTTACCTGAAGTCTGAAAGAAACTTGAAGAGGAAACCTGAATAACTCCGGATTCTGTTTTCTTTAGAAACAGTATGCTCTTTATCTTTCCGGGTGATACTCCAAGCTCGCTTCCAGATAACAGCCTGAATACTATGAAATCATCCTTTATCGTTCCATTCATTTCGCTGCCATTATTGATCTTTATCTTTGTCAGTACATTCCCTTCTCCTTCGAACTCCATTCCTTCTATGTCCTCTGTGGCTATTTCCAATTCTACATACGATGTCTGTATCTTTACAACGGGAGAAAGCATCTCTCCATAGAACTGGTCTCCTGTCTTCAGATATACCTGAACGAGTTCTTGAGTGATTATCCGACTATCGTTGTATATGTTTATTCTGTTTATCGCATCTTTATGGAATCTGATTGGATTGCCAAGCAGTGAGATTGATATGTACTCGTCCAGAAGAAAGCCACCGAAGGTTTCATTGGGAAAGACCGTGTTCAGAGTCGTTACCCTATTACCCGGAGCAGGAAATACTATCTCTTTCACGAAAGAGACCGGTATCTTGAACTCCCCGTAGTCTGTTATGAACGAGATGTTCTCCATGCTTATCTCACACTCGATCACATCTCCATTCCTCATCTGGATTCTCGCCCCTGTATTCGCTATCACCATAACAGAGAGCAAAAGGACCGAGACTACTATCATGGCTTTCTTCATTTCTCTTCCCCCTCTTGTTTACCAAAGCTTTCAATGCATTCAAATGGTTTAGTTTCTCAGTATCTGACTATTATC
>LVBU01000569.1 GCA_001603185.1 Thermotogales bacterium Thermo_02
ACCATATATATTGTTATTGAAGACTATAGCGGTCATATCCATGTTTCTTCTACAAGCATGGATGAAGTGATTGCCGCCTATCGCCAGCATATCACCATCTCCGCCCATAATAACTACCTTGAACTCGGGTCGCGCCAGTTTAACCCCAGTTGCGAAAGCTACGGCTCTCCCGTGTAGAGTATGCATGGTATTGAAGTTCAGATAACCAGTGACTCTTGAAGAACAGCCTATACCTGAAACGACCGCAACTCTATCGGGATCGAAACTCTCCTTATCGACGGCATCGACAAAAGCCTTCATAATAACGCCATTTCCGCATCCGGGACACCAGACCTGCGGCATTCTATCCTGTCGCAAATACTTCATAAGCCTAGAGACAGCCATGATCTCCTCCCATTCACAGTTTAAAATTAAATAAACAGACTCCGGTTCTATCAAACATAAATTCGGTAAGAGGATCTGGATAACCTTCACCAAATACAACTTTCTTTATGCCTGCGTTTATTATTAACCTTGCACATATTGAACACGGTCTGTGAGTTACATATATAGTCGAACCACTCGTAGAAATCCCGAAACGTGCAGCCTGAGAAAGGGCGTTCTGTTCCGCATGCGCGGCATAACATATTTCCTGATTCTGTCCAGACTCAATCTTGAGCGCATCTCTTATGCATTTTGTCTCGTCGCAATGGGGAAATCCAGAGGGCGGTTGATTATAACCGGTGGCGAGAATACGGTTCTCCCTGACTATTAATGCTCCCACCTTTCTGTGGTGACAGCTCGACCTCTCCCTTACCTGATAAGCCAGTTTCATGAAATAGGCATCCCAGCTTTCGGCAGGGCTGGTCGATTCATAAGTTTCGAAAGTATCCAGAAACCTCTGCAGTTCGTCGATCGACATCATCTCAGCCCTTTCAGGAGAAGAATATGATTTCTCTCTTCTTCGATAATTCTTTCTATTGAATCCGAGGTCTCTTTGTTAGAGCAGAGGCCTAGCAGGAACTCATAGAAAGTCAGAGTCTTCTCTTCGATCTCTACTGCATACTCAATCGCGTCATCTATGTTACTGTCACGGTATTTCGTCATTATGCTATGTGGCTCAGGGAAGATCTTTCCCTCCGTAAGACTCTTCAAGTAAATAGAGGAATCGTCCCAGTTTATCAATTCGAACGACTCTTCCTCATATTCCTTCAGCAGTTGCCTGAAAAACACAGCGTGCTCCTCTTCCTGAATCTTCAGTAAGCGAAAGACTGCTCGAACCGGTTCATTAGTGGCAGAGTTCGAAAGCCTTTCATAGTATAGCTTTCCATCGATTTCGATATTCAAAGCAATCTGTAGCAATTCATGAGGAGACAGCACTTTCGATTTCCTCCTTAATATCGATCAGTTCTTCGAAGAACGATCTCGACATCTCGAATCCCCTGGCGTTCAACCTCAAAGCAGAGCCTTCCCTTTCCACATACTTGTAGTTACGAGACACAATCTTATCTAGCACGACCTCCAGCAGTTCGGCCGGATAGACTTCTTTGGATAGATCCAATCCCCTGGTCAATCTCAACCCCATAAAGAGGGTCTCGAATAACTCCTGTACCATTGAGTTTTCCCGCACATAACCTAGTGGTTTCTTTCCTTCGTTTACCGCCGCGCAATAAAGGTCAAAGTCCTCACTGTTTACGTATCTAGTAAACCCCAGATGTCCGCCTGCCGAAAGACCCAATCCGATATAGTCCGAATTCTCCCAGTACTTCAGGTTATGGAGTGATGGTCTGCCGTTAGACCAGGAAGAGACTTCATAACGCTCATATCCAAGTCTCTTTAGAGACTTGACTATAGTGTTATAGAGCTCATCAATCAAACCGGAATCAGGTAACTCTATGATAGCATTCTTAACCGCTGTCATCAAACCGGTTTCATGGTCGCTGTCGAACATATAGTAGGAAATATGTTCGGGTTTGAGAGTTTCTATGAGTTTCAGAGAGTTTTCTACGTTTATCCTGTTCTCTCCAGGCAGTCCCAGTATGAAATCGAAATTTACGTTGTCGAATATTTCTACCGCTCTTGTGAGTCTTTCAACTAGATCGTCGGGAAAAGGACGGTTACAGACTCTCATAATATCACGATCAGTCGATTGCACCCCGATTGAAAGTCTATTGAAGCCAAGCTTCTGCCACGAGCGCAATCTGTCGACGGTCAGTTCCCACGGATTCGATTCGATAGTAGCTTCTTTCAAATCTAGAGGAAGAGACTCTTTCAGTTTCTCTATAAGATCCCTTAGAAGAGAAGAGGGGTATATAGAAGGCGAGCCACCACCAAAGTACAACGTATCGATCCTTCCGGACGGTCGATATAATTCTATCTCCCTTTTCAAAGCGTAGTGATACCTCTCGATAGCAAAATCATCGACTTCGAGAGTGCAGAAGTCACAGTAGGTGCACTTCCTTGCGCAAAACGGAATATGGACATAGACTCCGGTTTTGCTCAAAACGCGAGCCTCATAAAGATCCCATTTAGGTTGAAATTGGTCACCGAGATTCCCGCATACACGGAGTCATCACTTCCCAATTTCGATATAAGTAATTGCGCGTCTATTCCTCTGAGGCTTACCATAATCATTGGAGAGAGAACCAGTTTCAGGTCACCGGCCGGGACGATAAAATTCCCCAAAAAGACTGCTCCAAGGTCAAAACTCAAGTAGTTCATTCCGATTCCCACGCCATATCCCATCTCTCCAAGAGAATCACTTGTTTTCAGGTCCACCGTTACGGCCACGTTCGTTTCCGTATTTCTCACCCTGAGACTTCTTTCGAACTCCTTTGCATATAGATAGAGTCCGACGTCATTGAAGGAGAAGTCGTTCACCCTGTAAAGAAACGTATTAAGACCACCATTTATCTGTCCAAGCGGAAGCCTGAACCAGTTTCTAACGAGGTAACTTCTGTCTCCAAAGGATGAGAGTTCCAGCTCGATAAGACTGTGTGAGAATACCGGTATTTGATTAGTGTTCGAAACATATCTTGCGCCCAGAAGAATTCCCTTGTGACTTGCAAGTAAAGAACCGCGGAAGCTGCCATCCCGAACTTTCATTCTCAGAAAACCTTTCGAGAATTCCTCCCAGCTGTCTCTGTAAGTGAAGCCCACGAAAGGTACCCCCGATGAAAGGGCCAGAGTCAGGTAGAAGTTTTCATAAGCTCTTATGTCCGTCGATATTTCCCAGCCTGCGTTATCGAGCCTGATTTTTGTCTCTGCAAAAAGAGTACAGAAAACCAGAAAGACTGCCGAAAAGCATATTATTCTCTTCAACCTTCGAGCAACCTCCTTGCAATCTCATTAGCTCTTCCAGGGTTTGCCTTACCCCTGGTCGCCTTCATAACCGCACCTACAAAGTATCCTAGAACACCTTCCTTACCTTCTCTGAATTGTTTTACCGCATGGGGGTTCTCTTCCATAGCCTGCCTGATAGCTTTTTCTATTGCATTGTCGTCGTTTATCTGCTCGAATCCGTGCTCTTTAACTATTGCTGCGGGCGAGAGTTTTCTATCTATAACTTCCGGCAGGATGTCTCTCGCAATCTTTTTTGAGATTCGTCCCGAGTCTATCATGCTGAATAACTCTTTGAGGTACTCAGGTGCTAGTCCCAGCTCTCCAATCGTAAGATTTCTTTCATTCATGAGTCTCATGATGTCTCCCATAATCCAGTTGGAGCAGTCTTTGGGTTTCCCCGTAATCTCTGCTGCAATCTCAAAATAAGAGGCTATGGCACTATCAGACGCGAGTACCCCCGCATCATAAGTGGGCAATCCGTATTGCTCTTTGAAACGGGCGATTTTTTCCCAGGGCAACTCCGGAAGGTTTTCTCTTAGATAAGCAATTCTCTCCCCTTTAACAAGCAATACAGGAAGGTCCGGTTCCGGGAAGTAACGGTAGTCGTTCTCTTCTTCTTTCGAACGCATCGAATAGGTCTCTTTTGTGGCGAAATCCCAGGACCTGGTTTCTTTGGAGACGTTTTCACCTCTGTTAAGGTGATCGGCTATTCTTAACTGTTCCGACTCGAGAGCCTTCTCCACAAATTTGAAAGAGTTTATGTTCTTTATCTCGACCCTGTTAGAGGATTTCCCGGTCTTCTCGTCTTTCAAAGATATGTTCGCATCACATCTGAGAGCGCCCTTCTCCATATCGCCTGAGCATACTCCAATAGCTCTGAGCGTATCTCTGAGAAGCTCCATGAATACTCTCGCTTCGTAAGGAGTCGAGAGATCAGGCTCCGTCACTATCTCTATCAGTGGCACTCCACATCTATTGAGATCCAGATAACTTCCGGAAGAACCGGTTATTGAATCGGTACCTTGATGAACCATTTTGCCCGCGTCTTCTTCTATGTGTATTCTCCTGATCCGGACGGTTTTTGAAGACTCGCCTGTCTCCAACCTAAGATGGCCTTCCTCCGCGATTGGATAGAAGTACTGAGTTATCTGATAACCTTTAGGGAGATCCGGATAGAAGTAGTTTTTGCGATCGAACACAGATCGCTCCCTTAACGAGCAGTTCATAGCAAGGCCCGCCATTATAGCGAAGTCAACGACCTGTTGATTAAGAACCGGTAGAGCGCCGGGTTGACCAGTGCAAACCGGACAGATAGCCGTATTTGGTTCCAGCTCGAAGACGTCGGCCCTACAACCGCAAAAGGCTTTTGTGGATGTCTGTAGCTGAGCATGTATCTCCAAACCGATTATCGTTGTGTACATCACTCCAACCACCTTTCTGGAATCTTGCTCAAACCATTCTCGAAAGCCGAAGAAAGCCTCTCAATACCGCTTGCCTTATCAAGCAGATCAAAGTCACTAAACCGCCTGCCTGTCAGAAGGATTCCGACAGGGAGTCCCGCGACGGGGTCTATAGGAACGGAGACTGACGGGAGCCCGGCAATGTTTGCGGGAATAGTATATATATCCATAAGATAGTAACTCAAAGG
>LVBU01000066.1 GCA_001603185.1 Thermotogales bacterium Thermo_02
GTGGCTCGCGTTCCCTACAAGGGAACCCTATCCGAGGTTTTCTACCAGCTTATTGGCGGTCTACGTGCCGGTATGGGCTACTGTGGCGCACCAAACCTCGATGCACTCAAAAAAGCTAGATTCGTACGGATTACTCATGCTGGTATTATTGAAAGCCACCCCCACGACGTGGCAATCACCCGCGAGGCTCCAAACTATAGTCGCGATACCAGCTATTAGTGCAAACTAATGTTTTGTAAGGTAACCCTTAAACCCAAAACCGATGAAAAAGGTATTTCGAGTAGCAATCATTACAGCCGGAGTGTTAGCAGGACAAATTGCTTATGCCCAGAAACAGGGCTCTGAAACGCTTTTAACCATCAACAATACTCCTATTTCAGCTGATGAGTTTATATCGCTTTACATTAAAAACACCAAGGCTACTGGTGCAAAAATTGATAAATCGACCCTTGATGACTACCTAAACCTTTTCATCAACTTTAAGCTAAAGGTTCAAGCAGCCCGCGACGCAGGAATCGATACCCTATATTCGTTCAGGAATGAGTATAATGGTTATGTTGATCAGCTTGCGCAATCGTACCTCATTGATCAGGAAACGCTCGATGCTTTAACCCGTGAGGCCTACCAGCGTATGCTGGAAGAGGTAAGTGCCAGCCACATCCTTATTAGCATTCCTGAAACAGTAACGGGTTCCGATACTCTTAAGTACTACAAAAAAGCCATTGAGGCTCGCTCCAAAGTTCTTAGCGGCGAACCCTTTGGCAAAGTTGCATTAACCACTAGCAACGATCCTTCGGTTAGCCGAAACAATGGTTACCTTGGTTGGTTCTCAGCCTTTCAAATGGTTTACCCTTTTGAAAGTGCAGCTTACAATACTCCGGTCGATTCCGTTTCGATGCCGGTTCGCACCCGCTTTGGTTACCATATCATTAAGGTTCACGGTCGTCGTCCTGCCAAGGGGCAAATTAAGGTAGCCCACATCATGGTGAGGGTTAACCCCAATGCCTCGCCTCAGGAAATGGAAAACGCCCGCCAAAAAATAGTTGACATTCATAACCGCCTACTTAACGGCGAAAACTTTGCCGAATTAGCCAAAAAGGAATCGCAGGACAACAGCACAGCCCCAAACGGTGGCGAACTACCCTGGATTCGTTCCGGCCAAATAATACCTGAATTCGAGGAGGTTGCTTTTTCCCTAAAAGATATTGGCGATATCTCCAAGCCCTTTCAAACCTCATTTGGGTGGCATGTGGTTAAGCTTCTTGATAGAAAGCTACCGGGCGAGTTTGAGGAGATGCAGCCAGAGATTAAAAACCTACTGGCTCGCGACAGCAGAACCATGCTCATACGTACCTCATTCATAAACAAACTCAAAAAGGAGTACGGGGTTAAGGAGTTCCCCGCCGAATCGGCTAGACTTCTCTCATCGCTTATAGATTCCACCATTTTTAAAGGCGATTGGAAAGTTCCAGGCATCAAAACAAACCCAACTTTACTGGTTGTAAAAGGATTGAATTATACACTATCCGACTTGCTCCAGTTTATTGGCCAGAACCAGCAAAAAAGCAGGAGCCATTCCATCCAATCGTTCATCAGCTCTATTTATACCGATTGGGTAAACC
>LVBU01000570.1 GCA_001603185.1 Thermotogales bacterium Thermo_02
GTTCAGGATTGTAACTTTATTAAACTAAAACTGACATTTTATCTTTGGCATTCCTTCATGTTTTCGATGCTACAATAACTTGATTATTTTATGGGAGGGATGCCGTAGTGAACATAACGCCTGAAGTTAGAAGGGCCGCAATGGAAATAAAGACACCGTTCTTGATTATGGATATGGACTACGTCAGGAACAATTACTTCGACATAGTAACTCATATTAACAACGTCCAGGTGTTTTATGCGGTTAAGGCGAATTCACATCCGAGAATCATCGAGACACTCAGGGATCTTGGCAGCAGTTTCGATGTCGCTTCACGTGGAGAGATAGAAAAGCTTCTTTCTCTCGGTGTAACTCCTGAAAGAATGAGTTTCGGAAACACGATCAAGAAAGTAGAGGATATTGCCTTCGCTTACTCGGTGGGGATAGATTACTATGCGGTCGATTCGGAGATGGAAGTTGAGAAGATCGCCGCGCACGCTCCGGGAAGCAGGGTTTATGGGCGTATAGCGACAAGTGGTGGAGATTGTGACTGGCCACTTTCAAGAAAGTTCGGAACAGACGTCAACCACGTTATATCCATTCTGGAGTATGCCGACCAGCTAGGACTGGATGCATACGGAGTCAGTTTTCATGTCGGTTCTCAGAACTACAACGTGAACAGCTGGGACGAGGCTATCAGAGACGCTTCTGAGGTGTTCGGATCTCTGAGATCCAAGGGAATCAACCTGAGAATGCTAAATTTGGGCGGTGGTATGCCCGTTAGACACGTCAGAGAGATAAAGTCCGTGAAGGCCTACGGCGATATCATCAACAATGCTCTGAAGAAGTACATGTCTTTTGTCACAGATCTCGAGCTCTTTATTGAACCGGGAAGGTCTATGGTAGGAAACTCTGCTATTCTAGTCAGTCAGGTCATACTACGAAGCAAAAAAGGCAATGAGGATTGGGTGTATATAGATGCGGGAGTCTTTCATGGTCTAACAGAAACTATTGAAGGATTCAGGTATGAGGTCTTGACGGAAGGAAAGGTCGACGACACCAAAATCCCCTTCCATCTTGCAGGTCCTACCTGTGACTCGGTAGATACTATATACCACGAAATCGATCTTCCGAAGAACATCGGCTACGGAGACATAGTGTACTTCATAAACGCCGGTGCCTATACGACCGAATATGCCACCAATTTCAACGGGATCGATTCTCCCAAAGTCTACTTTGTAGAGGATTTCGTGGATGTGGAAACCTCTTTCGAAGGAGAGTTTGCCGAATAAAGAAAAGAGCCCTTAAGGGCTCTTTTCTTTATTGCTGGAAAGCCATGATTGTCCGATTATACGAACTTCCTGAGCTTGTCGAATTCCTCTTGTGTTATTAGATCTCTCTTGAAGAGTTCCCATAGAACTTTGGAGGCTACTTCTTCATCTTTCAGACTGCTCAGCTCACTTCTCATCTGCGCGAGCCTTATGGTTCTCTCTTCTCTATCTCCATTCTTCAGGGCGTTCAAAAGGGGCATATACTTAACAAGGATCTCCTGTGAGACCTCTTGAGGGGTCTTCTCCTTCACTCTCGTATATACCCGTCTGGACCTTCCAAATCTTGCGTAAGCGGGCTTGGCGAACCAGCCGACTGCGGCCCCGGCAAGGAGACCGCCTATGTGAGCGGCGTTGCTTATTCCCGGTATGCTGAAGCCCAGAAAGAGGTTTATAAGTATTATCGGAAGCAGGGAATAGCCCGTTATAGATCTGAGCATTACCGGCGTATCTTTTTTCAGGCCCAGTGTAAAGAGAATACCGACGAGTCCGAATATCGCACTGCTCGATCCTATAGTCAGAGCGCTTGAGAATGCGGCAGCGCTAAGGCTTCCGGCTATGCCGGTCGCGAAATAGAACAGGAGATACATTTTCGTTCCGTACACTGCTTCGACAACGAACCCGAGCTGAAAGAGCGCCCACATATTGAAGAGAATGTGCATTATGTTCCCATGAAGGAAAAGTGCAGTTAATGGCGTGTAGAAAAGGCCGCTGGATAACCCGAAGCGACTTACCCCTCCGTAGACGTTTACCACATCTCTCAGGGTCAGGCCGCTGGGAGTTCTGAAAAAGCCCAGTATTGAAACGAACAAATACACTGCCACATTTATGATTATCAGAATTATCGTCGAGTTTTTATAGCGATTCACCAAACTTCCTCCTATCAAACCAAAAGTCTTGTAAGCTTGCGGAATTCGTTTTCAGTGAGCAACTCCTTTGAAAGAAGAGTGCTCAGAAGAGAGCGAGCCTGTTCGGTCTTTAACTCTCCAAGATCTTTGAAGAGCGAGGCAATTGCTTCTTTTCTCTGGGGGTCTTCAGGAGTTGAGCTCAGAATATCTGAGTGCTTCAGTAGTAGGGTTTTAGCTATCTCCTCAGGCTTCTCGACCCTTTTCTCTTCCTCTTTATCTTTAACGCTTTCCGTTTTTTCAATGTTCTTCTCCATATAATTGTGTATTCTTTGAAGCGATGCAAGTCTGTATCTCATGAACCAGCTGAAAAGACCGTAAGTGACAAGAGTGAACAGAATCATGAGAAGTATTGAAAGTGGCTTAAAAACTATTATAGGCATATTCCTTCTCTTCCCCTCGAAAGTCTGTATCTTGTTCTCATCGTTATAAAGCATGGTTATCAGCTTTCCGTAGAGAAAGAGAGAGAGAATTCCCGAAATGAAGAATATCCAGCTGAAGAGAACATACTCAGTTCCGAGAGTTGCTACAAGCTCTTCCATTACGGGCGGTTGGGCAGCTATATCAATGTTGTCCAGCAGAGCTTTGATCACAAGCAATCCAGAAACGTTCATCGCAATAAAGGAAACGGAGTAAAGTATTACCCAGAACCTTGAATTTAGAGAAATCTTCTGTTCCCTGACTTCATCGTATGTAATAAATCTCTTTTCAAGCATCCTTTTTAGATGGGTGTCCCTGTTGTAAGAAATGATATACCATATATATAGACTCAAGGTCATACCTATTACGGACATAGTTAT
>LVBU01000571.1 GCA_001603185.1 Thermotogales bacterium Thermo_02
GCACTGTCCCTACCCATCAGGACTGTTTAACCACTAACCGCAGAGCGTAAGACTTGGGAACGCATCCTATGGTGCCTATACATTTGCCGATAACGTAGTGCTCGAAGCACTCAGGCTAGTCAAATAGGGCTTTTACAAGCTCCCGGCTTTAGCCGTGGGGTATTTGACTGCCGTTCACCTCACTCATAAGGCTGTTAACCCTACCTACAAAATCTGTCCAATCCTCTTTTAGACTAACAAACTTCGTCTTTCCGAAGTCCGTTAGTCTATAGTACTTTCTTGCAGGGCCCTCACTTGACTCTACTATATAAGAAGATAGGAGTTTCTCCTTCTGGAGCCTTTTCAGCAGAGGATATATAGTTCCTTCAGAGATCTCTACTACCCGAGATACTATTTCCACCAGCTGGTAACCGTAGCAATCTTCATTGCTTAGTATGCTAAGAACGCAGAGATCAAGAACTCCCTTTTTCATCTGGCTATCCAAATGCGACACCCCATTTCATTTTGCGACTGCCCCTGGAAATCAAAACTCACTTTTTTCGTAGATTTATGTCCGCATTGCTAGTTTTTACGGAAATATCGATATCGCTTCCTCCGTTTAGATTACCCTTAACACTGGTCTTGGTCATGCTGGAAATCGTTATAGGTAGTCCGTTGATGTCCACTTTTCCGTTAGAAGTTAGGGCGTCGATATGGGCATTTATACTGTCTGGAAGATAAAGCGTTATCTGACCGTTTGAGGATTCAATTTCCAGTTCGCCACTTTCCGGGAGAATCGAGTCAATGATTATCTTTCCGTTGGATGTTCTGAAACTGTTCTTCGTTCCAACGAGAGTACTCCCGGTTACGTTGATACTTCCGTTGGAAGTGTTGGCCACTACTGTGGAGATTGAGCTGTCTATGTTTATTGAGGCGTTCGAAGTCGAGATTCGAAGATCGCCTTCCAGTCTTTTTCCGGCGAACGAGCCATTGCTACTTTCAAATTCCATTGAACCGAATATATCTATGGCCTCTATTCGACCGTTAGATGTCTTTGCAACTATCTTCCCATTGACTGTGGAGATATCGATTCCACCGTTGGAACCGCTGGCGTTTATATATGCGTTTAGTGAGCTGAATCTCATATTCCCGTTGCTGGTGCGGACTTGTGTCTCTTTTATTAGCGCAGTGGGAACCTTAAGGTATATTGATGTTCCATAACCCTTGAGTTCAGCTGTAAGCTGGAGCCTTGGAGTGACTATCTTGAGAGTGTTTTCGGAGACGGTTATTTCTGGTTTTGTTCTTTCGAAATAATCGTCTTTTAGTTCTTCTGAAGACACCCTCACAGATTGTCTTACTTCGATGGCTGCATAGTCTCTTTCCCAACCGATAACTTCGACCGCGCCATTGAGAGTGTAGATATCGATTGCCTCTATAATCTGATATAGAGACTCGCTATATTCTCTTTCAAAACGCTCTCCAAGGTTCGAAGAACCAAAATTGAAACTAAAGTCGGAGCCAAAGCCCGCCGGTCCTACGATGATAGCCGCCCCCATTAGTATGAGACCAACTGCAAACAGTATTCCTACCACTGCGATCCCGCGATTTCTCTCAAAAAGCTTCATAGTAACTACCTCCTGGACGTTCTTTCCTGGACAGAATTTCCCAAACATGATTTCTGGAATACTATATCACCCATTACCATATATTGCAAGGTACTGTGTATGAGCTGTCTCTTATACACA
>LVBU01000572.1 GCA_001603185.1 Thermotogales bacterium Thermo_02
GAGTGGAAAGTGCGCTCGACGAGATAAGAAAGTACTCCGGGATACTCTATGATAGAGAGGTTGTCAAAGCCTGTTTTCGGGCCTTCGAAATGGGGTTCGACTTCAAGGAGAGCAGGAGCAACCGAAAGAGCCTTCGCTGAATCCCTTTTCTAAAGACGAAAGTGAGTTATTCGCGAAGCCGTCTTTATTGGTTAGTCTTTCTCTTATACGAAATTCTTCTACTTGATCGGGTTCAACAGAGCGTACTGATAAGTGTCCTGCCAGATGGGACTGCCGTCTCTGTCTCTTTTGAAGTATATGTTCTTCAGAAAGTGGCCCTCTCGTCTCATTCCGAGACGTTCGAGAAGTCTCCACGAAGAGAGGTTTTCCGGATTGCACATGGATACCACTCTTCTGACCCCCAGGTCGCCTAAACCGTACTCTATTATCTTTTTGCAGCTTTCCGTAGCATAGCCCTTCCCGTGATAGGCGGGATTGAAAACGAAGCCCAGTTCCCACTCCATGAACTCTTCCGGTTCAACCTGCCGAAAGTAGAGATTGCCGATGAGCTTTCCGCTATCTTTTAGACATACGGCCCAGAACGACTCGTCACGAACTCTGCGAGAGGTTTCCCTCTTTGCCTCTTCTTCGGTGAAGGGATTATACGGTTCGTACCTGACCACGCTTTCCAGCGAAAGGTACTCGTACAGGTCCTTCCAATCCTTCTCTTGAAAACCTCTCAGTACTAGCCTCTGTGTCTCGAGCATGACATCTCCTTAGAAAAAACTCTAAATCCTTATCGACTAACGGTCCTGCAGATCCTGAAGCCCAGATCGTTTCTCTTTCGATCGGGCGAGTCGCTGCAACGGCTTGCTATGCGGACTCCTTCAGTACTGTTTAGCCAGCTGCCTCCACGGATGACGCGGCGCGATCCACTATCATTATAGGGGTTGGTCACTTCCGAGTCCGCATACGGTCCGTAAAAATCCGAACACCATTCCCAGATGTTCCCGCTCATATCGAAGAGCCCGAGTTCGTTGGCAGCCTTCCTGGCGACTTCCTTGGTCTTGCTGCACGAGTGCGAGCGATAATACCAGGCGACTTCGTCAACATCGTTGCTTCCGGCATACTTGTAGCCTTTGCTCTTTCTGCCGCCCTTTGCAGCGTATTCCCACTCGGCCTCGGACGGCAGTCTGTAACCGGTGACCTGCGTCAGATCGCGGGTGATCTCGCCTTCCGCATTCAGAAGATTCCCGTTCCAATCATAGGCCTCCGGGAGTCCATCTCTTATACTCAGCCAGTTACAGTAAGCAGCCGCATCCTGCCAGCTGACGTTTATTACCGGTCTCTTCCCTCTTCCCCAGCCGCTGTCCTCGGGCCTTTCTATTGCGCAGGCAGAACAGAAGGCATCGAATTCCTCGAAAGTCACCGGATACTTTTTCATGTACAAGTCATATGTCAAAACGACTTCGTGCTTTCGCTTTTCGTCGCTTGAGTTATCTCCCATAGTGAACTGACCGCCTTCGACGAATACCATCTTCTCCATCACAGACTCAAAGCTGAAAATATAAGTAGTCCTCTTTCCCTGACTCTCGACCGTAAGGGCCAGCCGAACAGTTGAGCCCCCTCTCTTTGGAATAGAATCACGGATAACCCATCCGCCATCGGCGCGCTCAATCGATTCTACAGGCAAAAAGATGTCCTCGACATGAGTGTCCGGTATAAGTAGAGTTGGCGGGATTGACTTTCCCCTGTCTTCGTATGCAGTATTCCGGCCGATAACTCTCTGAGCACGGCCGTCCTCGCCAATGAACGTACAGAGGTCCCAGACTATCGTCAGCGGAGAAGTAGAAGTATTCAACAGCTTGAAAGCGGGATACTTTCCAGCAAAGCTCTTGAACTCTATCTCGATAGTCGTATCTTCATAGCTTCTGCTCCCGGATATGTTTCCCCGCGGGAGCACTGACGTCAGTTCATAGTTCACAAACATCTCCGTACTTTGAACAGATGGGACTTCATCAGAGATAAACAGAAAAGAAGAGATAAAAAATGCGCTGTCCATTTCTCCACCGCCCTTGTGTGAAAGACCCGGCGCTTTCCAGAGACTCACTTCGTGCAGATAACATCTCATGAGCCTGTATCAATTAACTAACAGCCAGTCTCTCTAATATTCTCATTGATGATTTTGCTTCACATAAATTATATCTATTGTTACATTAAAATCCAAATCTTGTAGAGAGATTACCCTTCACCTGGAGGATTATTTGCGGGGCTATATATGAGATCGCCTACTTATTCAATAGAAACTTAGAA
>LVBU01000067.1 GCA_001603185.1 Thermotogales bacterium Thermo_02
TATGTAGACAGCTCTTGTTGATCCATATTATCGCCTCCGATAGATTCTACACTACCGAGTGGTAAGAACGTTTTTACCGCTGCTCTCCTTACCGGGGTGAGCTTCGTGATATAATCCCAGTTAACATGAAAGCTGCACAGGGAGGTAATCTATGAGTGAACTGAGTACAAGATACAGCCCGGAAGCACTCGAAAAAAAGTGGTATTCCTTCTGGAAAGAAAGCGGGTACTTCGAGCCGAAAGGCGACGGAAAACCTTTTACGATAATGATACCACCTCCAAATATAACGGCTGCTCTGCATATGGGCCATGCCCTCAATCTCGTTCTTCAGGACATTATCATCCGGTTCAAGAGAATGCAGGGATACAGAACACTATGGGTACCTGGCGAAGACCACGCTGGTATTGCAACTCAGAATGCAGTCGAAAAGAACCTAGCCCAAAAGGGGATTGACAGAAAAGAGATGGGACGGGAGAAGTTCCTGGAGGTAACCTGGGAGTGGGCAAGAGAATACAGACAGAGGATCAGGGAACAGATAGAGGCCATGGGCTGCTCGGTTGACTGGTCGCGAGAAAGGTTCACAATGGATGAAGGCCTTAGCGAGGCAGTCCGGAAGTCTTTCGTCCGGCTCTTCAAAGATGGAAATATCTATCGCGGCAAGTATATCGTCAACTGGTGTCCACGCTGTTCAACCGTTCTCTCGGACGAAGAAGTCGAGCATGAAGACGAAAACGGGGCCTTCTATCACATAAAGTATCCCTTAAAGGATAGCGATGAGTATGTGATAATCGCAACGACAAGGCCGGAGACGATGCTCGCCGATACGGGAGTCGCAGTCTACCCGTCCGACGATCGGTACGAAAAGTTGCAGGGTAAAACCGCCATACTGCCTCTCGTCGGTAGAGAATTGCCGATTATCGCCGACCGTTACGTCGATCCTTCTTTCGGTACCGGAGCTCTTAAAGTTACACCCGCGCACGATCCCAACGACTTCCAGATAGGAATAAGACACGGCCTGCCAGTCGTGGAGGTCTTCGACAAAGACGCGAAGATAAATGAAAGCGGCGGGAAGTACGCGGGGCTCGACAGATACGAGGCACGCAAACAAGTCGTCAATGATTTGGAGGAGCAGGGCTTCCTGTTGAAAGTGGAGCCGATGGTTCACGCAGTTGGGCGATGCTATCGTTGCGATACTGTCGTAGAGCCTTCGCTATCTGATCAATGGTACGTAAGGGTCGCTCCACTTGCAGAAGAAGCTATTAAGGCCGTGGAAGGTGGCGATGTAGTCTTCTTCCCCGAAACATGGAAGAAAGTATATCTGAACTGGATGAACGAGATACGCGACTGGTGCATCTCAAGACAGCTGTGGTGGGGTCATAGAATACCGGTGTGGTATTGCGACGACTGCGGGGGCGTAACTGTGGAAGAAAGTACCCCTACTGTCTGTTCGAAATGCGGCTCCGAAAACATAAGGCAGGACGAAGACGTCCTCGATACATGGTTCTCTTCACAACTCTGGCCTTTCACAACTCTCGGCTGGCCCGAGAAGACTGAAGATCTCGCGACTTACTATCCCACAAGCGTTCTAGTAACCGGTTTTGACATAATCTTCTTCTGGGTAGCCCGAATGATAATGGCCGGTTACCACTTCATGGATGAGAAGCCCTTCGATCACGTCCTGATAAATCGACTTATTCGTGACAAGACCGGCCAGAAAATGTCGAAGTCCAAGGGAAACGGCATCGATCCTCTCGACGTAATCAAAGAGTACGGAACGGACGCGATGAGATTCACGCTCTCGATTCTAGCCGCACAAAACCATGATATTAAGCTGGATATAAGATTCTTCGACACGTACAAAAAATTCGCCAATAAGATCTGGAATGCCGCTCGGTTTGCTATTATGAATCTCGGCGACTTCCAGCCAGTTAGACTGGAGAAGGCTGCACTGTCACTTGAAGATCGCTGGATTCTCTCGAGGCTCCAGAGATCAGTTCAGGCTGTTGAGAAAAGCATGGAGGAGTACGACTTTCCGACTGCAGCAAAGACGATCTACGCCTTCTTCTGGAATGAATTTTGTGACTGGTACATAGAAAGCCTCAAGCCCCGCCTTTATGAAGGACTGGGTGATAGACAAGTCGCGCAGAATGTACTGGTGAAGGTACTGGATAAGTCTTTGAGGATGCTTCATCCGATAATGCCCTACATAACCGAGGAGCTATGGCAGAGACTCCCCGGTTCTGTCGGTGCTGTAATCGTAGCCGAATGGCCGAAAGCCGAAGACACTTTTGTCGACAACGAAGCCGAGAGTATTTACGGGAGACTCATGGAAACGGTCCGGGGAATAAGGAATGTGAAAGCGGAGATGAACATACCGCCATCTACGAAGAGCGATGTATATTATCTTGGGGAACCCCTGGAAGACAGCTATTGTGCCCTAATCGCTCATCTATCAAATTCGAATCCGATCTCCCGAAAACAAACCAAGCTTTCTGGAAGCGTTTCTGCCTGGGGCGATCAGACGAGTACTTTCTACGTAATCCTCGGCGAAATCGATGTCCAGGCCGAGATAGTTAGACTGAAAGGCAAGCTGGAAAGGGAAAGCAAAGACATGGCCCGAACGAAATCAAAACTTGAGAACGAAAACTTTCTGAAAAACGCTCCAGAAGAAGTTGTCGTTGAGAACAGAGAGAGACTTGCATTTAGCGCCGACAACATCGGAAGGATAGAGAAGATAATAGAAGACCTAAAATGAGCAGAACATACAGCCAATCAATAGATTATCTGTACAATTCCCGCCCGTACGGAAAGATAAAGTATGGTCTTTACAGAATCAGGGAGCTTCTCGAAAGGCTGGATAATCCGCAGAGAGCTTATCCCGTAGTGCACATAACCGGAACAAACGGTAAAGGGAGTGTTGCTGCGATAATGAGCGGAGCATTCTCGGCTCACGGTCTGGACACAGGGCTGAACATATCGCCCCACATTGTTTCATTTAGAGAGCGAATACAGCTGAACGGAGTGTTTGTCAAGGAAGAAGAGGTCGTGAGGCTCCTCGAGAAGATACAGCCTGCTCTTGATGAGATGGACACGAAAGGCGAGGAGTTCTCCCCGAGCTTCTTCGAAGTAGTGACTGCTATGAGCTTTCTGTATTACCGTGAGAAGAAGGTCGATGTAGCGGTTGTTGAAGTGGGTCTCGGCGGGAGGTTTGATGCCAGCAATGTCATTGACTCGGCACTTGTCTCGATAATCACTTCAGTAGGTCTTGACCATCTGAACATACTCGGAGACACCGAAGAGAAGATCGCGTTCGAGAAGTCGGGAATAATTAAGGGCAGCTGTCCTGTTGTTACGGGAGTTACTCGCCCGAGCGTATTGAAAGTCGTCTCTGATACAGCTTCGAATCTGAACTCTCCTTTTTATGCTTACTGGAGAGACTTCGACGCTCGAGGACTCTCTTACTCGATCAACGACAACACTTTTGATTACTCCGGTGAGCGTAAACTGAAATCACTCAAGATTAACCTGAACGGAGAGCATCAGACAGTGAATTCCGCCATTTCTTTGAAGGCACTTGAAGTAGCTTTCGAAAGGTTGGGCCTTGAGTTCAGGGAAGAGTCTCTGAGAGAGGCACTCCGAAGAGTCGTATGGCCCGGAAGGTTCGAGGTGCTCAATTTCGAAGGGAAAGAGATTGTCCTGGATGGAGCTCACAATCCTGATGCGGCAAGGGTTTTGAGGAAGACTGTCGAGAGGTACTACCCTCAAAGAAGGTTGACAATGCTTTTTGGAAGTCTCGACGACAAAGACTTCGAGAGTAATGTGCGTGCTCTTGCACCGATCGCAGGGAAAGTCGTTGTCTGCAGGGTTCCGAACCACCGAAGCGTCCATCCGGAAAAAGTGGCGGAGGTCTGGAAGAAGTACAGCGACAACGTAACCTATATAGAGTCTCATGAAGCCGCATTTGAGTCGCTAATCCGAAGCGAAGAGCATGTCTTCCTCATTTGTGGTTCTCTATATCTTGTCAGCGAGTTCAGGAATATTTTTACCGGAGCTGAAGAGTATGCTGGAAGGCATTGAAGGCACTGTGATCGAAAGACGTGACTCTGAAGCCGTGATTCAGACCGGTGGCTTCTTTCTGAGGGTAAACTGTACACCGAATACACTCGCCAAGCTGAACAAAGGAGAAACCGCTTTTCTCTTCACCTATATGGCATATTCGCAAGACAGGCCACCTGAGCTATATGGCTTCAGGGAAAGAGATGAGCTTGACCTCTTCAATGTTCTGCTCAAAATGAGCAAAGTTGGTCCGAAGTCGGCTCTGAAGATCCTGTCGGCAACATCGCCTGCAAGACTTAAAAACATGATAGCCTCCAGAAGTATTGGGGAACTAGCGAGACTTCCTGGAGTCGGCAAAAAGACGGCAGAGAGAATGGTCACTGAACTCTCTTACATACTTGGCGCAGTTGAGGTGGAAGAGGCTGCGGCCAGTATGCCGGATGGACAGAGATCGGCAAGAGAGGATACCGTCATAGCACTGGTATCGCTTGGTTTTGACGAGCAACAGGCCAGGAAGACCGTTCTCTCTATTCTGAAGAAAGACCAGACTCTTGGTCCGGAGGAACTTATCAGACTTGCTCTGAAAGAAATAAGGAGTAATCTGTGAACCTGTCAATTCAAAAGGGCAGATCATATGTCCAGGCAGAAAGAAATTTCAGGGCTCTAATACTAGATCTCGACGGTACGCTTCTCAGCGATTCAAAGGAGATCTCCCGGAAGAATCTCGAGGCCATAGATAGTCTTAAAGCGATCGGAGTCAAGATTGCACTGTTTACGGGACGAGACTTCGAGTTGACAAGAAGATATATTGACGTTCTTGAGCTAGAAGGGCCTCATGCGCTTCAGAACGGAGCCATTGTTGTCACAGGCGATGGAAGTGTGCTCGAAAGCAGGAGTGTTGGCAGAGATATCTGCTATCACGTAATTGAAAGTGCCTTTGATCGTCAATGTGACGTTCTTCTAAGATCTTCTTCAAGTAGTGTTCCTAATTGGTTTCACAGAGGACCTTTCATCGAAAACCCCTATCTTCCTTTTCTTCAGCACAATTCAGAAAGGACTTCCTTTGTGACTGATCTGAATTCAGTAATTGAAAGCGAGAATATTCTTCAGCTGGATGTAACCGGTCCATTTGAGGAACTCAGGGGTCTTCTCGAGAAACTGGAAAGTCTGTTTCAGAGCGGCTTCAGTTACTCACTCCTCAGAACCTCTGAGGACCTGGGCTTCATGGAGACTTTCTGGGCAGACATGGAAGACGGACCAGTTCTGAATGAGATTATGAGCAAAGTCGATAGATGGGGTCTGCTTTCTCTATTCGGTCGGAACGTTTCCAAGGGAGAGGCTCTCGACAAGTTTCTCCAGTATCACGCTTTCTCGGCCGAGGAGATTGTATTCATTGGAGATCACTTCGCCGATATCTCACTGATGAAACGTGTGGGGCTGGCTATAGCCGTGAAGAACGCTTTTGAGGAAGTTAAGGCCGCATGTCATCTCGAAACTACCTCAAAC
>LVBU01000068.1 GCA_001603185.1 Thermotogales bacterium Thermo_02
ACCCAAAGATACTCTTCTGGAGAATTCATTCATACTTCGGGACCAAAGTCAGGTGAACCCTTTTCGGTACATCTTGTGAACGTCGGATTTGCGAGTGCAACGATGGCAGATCTATATCACAAGGAAGTGCGTCAGCTGGACCAGCAGACACTTGATAGCTTTATCCTGGCTGCGTTCTTTCACGACACCAACAAAATAGATCCAGACAAACGTTCTCTAAGAGGAAGTGTCGGCGAGTTAGGCGAGTTTCTGAGATCACTTGAGCTTGGGGTTGATTTCGATGAAAGAAAAGTTATTGGATTTGCAGCCAGTCACGGAAAGGACGGTCCAGTAGGAAGCAAATTAGATATGGATCGTAATCAGATAAACCTTGCCAGGGTTCTTATGATAGCAGATAACCTTGAACTCTTCAGCACAGCAAACCTTTCAACAAATCCTCAGAAGATGCAGGAATTGAATGACTACGTACAAATGGTCTTTCCTAATCGTGAGCTCTCTTTTGTAAGCTTTCGGGAATTCAGAAACGTGTTGACGACAGAGCTAATCGAAGCTTCTTACAATTCCCTGAAAGATAATCGAGATATACCAGTTGCTCTTTACCGGGACGGCATCGTCTATTTGAAGTTGAAGGATCAGCCAATAGAATTTGCTTCTCTCAAGAAGGAGCTAGTGCAGCGGCTACTAAAAAGAATATTAGATGCAAGAACAGCAGTGATCTT
Organism: Thermotogales bacterium Thermo_02; assembly: GCA_001603185.1. Classification (GTDB taxonomy): domain Bacteria; phylum Thermotogota; class Thermotogae; order Petrotogales; family Kosmotogaceae; genus Mesotoga. Next base: position 720 of record LVBU01000068.1, read on the forward strand.
TAGACAGGGTATGATACAGATAAAGCCTGCCGCCTTTGGAGGAATTCCTCTATCGCTGATCGTTCAGATGATCGGCTCGCTTTCTTCAAATGACAAGAGCAGATTTTGCCAGGGGCTTTACACACTACTGAAGAGAATGCGAGAGAGAGACAGGACAGCACCTAACCTTGACGATGATCATTACTTGAGAGCTTTGGGACTATCTCTAGGTACAGAGATTCCAACCGGTGGAAAGCCCTCTGACTTCGAATCAATCGCATCCAATACACAGAGAAACACCGGTGAGATCATTGAAGAGTTCACTAGGGCTTTCTCTGAGGTTCACTACAATCTGTCCGATCAGAGAACGAAAATCTTTCTTGAGAACTACATTGAATCGACTCTGGAAACTCCTGAACAGAGAGCAGTGAATATTGACGGTCTCATCAAAACACTTAACGGTTACGGTAACCCCAAAGCTACTTGCAGCATATGTGGCAGCGAGTATGATGTGGCCGAAATGCAGGCGGCGGAAGTTCGCAGAGGCACAAGCGTTCAGCAGTTCTCTAACAACCTTCCGGCAAACATGCGAAGAGATCCCAAGAGATATATATGTATGGCCTGCAGAGCAACACAAATACTGCAAAAAACCTCTCAAGAAAGCGCCAGAAGCGATTTCTATATTATTGGGGTTCCTTATACCTTCTTTCCAGCACAGTTAGAGGACTTCATGAAAGACGATCTGAACGAAAGGATAAAGATCATCCAGAAGACAGATAAAAAACGTAAAGACGCATACCTGGAGGATTTCCTCAACGCCGTGCTTGGAGAAACCGATAGGATATTGAACTATGATGATCCCGATCTGTGCTTCACGAATTTCTTCTCCATACCGCTCTCAATATACAACAAGAAGCTGAATCCTGGTCATAAAGCAACAGAAGCTCTCGGACATATTTCAAAACTCCATAATTCATTACCTGTGAAGTACTTCATATTCAGCAATCTCTCTTTCACTGGCGAAGACCTGGAAAGCACGACCTTTGAAGCTGGATATCCTGCTATACAGTTTCAGTCGATTCCTTCCTCCGCGTCCGGAGCCATGAAGAATCTTGATCTGCTCTACGAAATGAGAAAACTTGTCGAACACCACTGTGAACTCGATCATGTGCCCACTCTCTTCTTCAAGCTATCAACTGCAAGGCGTGAAGAAATCTGGGTAGAAGCGTCAAGATCACTGAGATATTTGAGAAAGACGGGAAAGGGTGATACTTCAACTGCAGGCAGGTTTCTGTTATCACTGAAAGATGAACTGGAAAGAAAGGGGGTAAGCATGCGGGAGAAAGTGAACATAACTTTATCAATCGCCAAGATTGGTTTCGAAACACTGAAAAAGACAGGCAGACCTTACTGGAATCTGAGCGACTACGCACTCTCTAAAGCTTTTGAAGAAGCCTTTGAAGCCGTGAGGAAGTTCGACCCGAAACTTCATGAACGAGATGATCTGGAGTCTCTTGTTCTCAACAACGTACTGAGAGCCATCGAATATCGGCCTGCAGCAACGGAATTCAAGGATAGATTCATGGAGATTGTTGATATCTATGGCGACGGAGACCTAAAACTTTCTCGTGAAAGGTTGATAGAAAGCCATAACACCCTCAGAAGCATCTATCTCGGCGGAGTCAAGATGGAAATGGCAAGAGGACGGAAAGGAGGAAATGACTAGTATGGCGATGAAACTCGAGCAATTGAAGGCACTTCTCAAGGAAACCCTTATTGAAGGTGAGTTCCCTTATACACCAAAAGGAAGAACAATAACTGCGATAGTAGTCCGTACTACTCAGAGCGAGGCAATCTTCAGAACAGATGGTGACCTTAACAAGGAAACAGTTAGCGCAAGTCTTAAAGATCCTTCCCCATTAACCAGAGTCGTTGTAACAAAAAGAAAACTGACTGCTTCAGAGAGAAGATCCGGAAGGGAGTTCTTCAGGGAGCTTGGGATCATTCCCGAGGACTGTTCAATAAACAAATCTATGTGCGGGCAGTGCGTTGACTGTCTAACTTATGGCTTCGCAGCAGGCGACAAAGATTCCGACTCCAAAGGTTCTATGAAGAGCCGCATAATAACAGATAATAGCTATTCGCTATTGGAAGCATCACAGATATCTGATATAAAGACCTTCAATGCTACTGGAGAATCCGGAACCATGTATGATCTTGAGGATGGCAAACAGCGCCAGTCAATAAACTCTGACGAGTATGTCCGCCCTCAAGCGCACTTCATAGACATAGAGACTTTCAAGGATCTTCGATTCGGAGAGTTTCTCTATGCCTTTGGCAACATTCTTAGAACCTCAAGGTACGGAGCGACTCCTACAAGGATAGGAAAGATAAAAAACAGCATAGTTGCGATAATTCTCTCTAAGGGCGAAGTCTTCTCTTCACTCGAACTCACGAAGGGGATCTGGGACAGACTCGAAAAGAAAGAACATCCCCTGAACACCTCTGAAGTGGAGGAAAAGACACTCGAAGTAACAGTCGAGTTGGCTGATAGATTGCCATTTAAGACAACCATCATAACTGGAGAAGAACTGCAGGAAGTACTTGAAACTGTCCGAATGGCCTACAAAGAACCTGAAGAACTCAAGAACATAATATCTGAACTCTCCGGCTGGAAAAAAGACGAAAAAAAGAAGGGATAACTATGCAACTGATAAAGGTTTCCCTTGAGCTTTGTGAACCATTATTCTTTGCAACAAAAGAAGTAGGTTCGATGTACATTACTGAGCCGTTCGTGGGGAACTATGCTCTCGCTTATGCAACTGGAATTGAGATAACAACCTACAAACGAAAACCTTCCGTTAGTTATACCGAGGATCTGCCTAAGACTTCCTTCTACTGTACACCGGCAAAGTTCATAAAATTCAGCTGGATAAGCGAGTCATTCAATTCCGTCGGAGAATCGAGATACCTGCTTATGGACAAGAACAATTACAAGAGCTTCCCCGAAGAAAAGACACGGGCAGCGAATATACCACAAATTGGCACCATAAAGATGATTGCTAGCGAAAGCAGGGCGGAGTTCTACGTTCTCAAAACCGAAAATACCACGCTCCCGAAATACATAAGACTGGGGAAGTTCAACTCAAAGGCGCGGCTAGATTTTGAAGAGATAGACTATGAAATCAGGAACGGTTATTTCGAATGCTCTACGTTTCTGAATCCCGCGGATTTGCCCGACTTACAAATACAGTCTTTCGGAAGTAATCCCGTTAAGCCCGTTCCCCTAATCAAAGACCTCAAAGCAACCGGAAAATATCTGCACAGTAGAAGTATCTCTTTGCCCTTAGGTATGAGTTACTGCAGGAGACTAATTAATGCTAATTAGAGAAAGCTTTATTCCCGTTGTAGAATACGATGACGGACCAATGAAAGGAATCTGGGCAACTCATCAGATAGAAGTAGCTAATGCTCTAAAGGAATACGAGATCGTCTTCAACACCTTTCCAACTGGCTCGGGAAAGACACTTTCTCTTCTCAACTCGATAAGGCTAAATAACTACTCAAAGGCACTCCTTATAGCTCCTACAAACGAGCTGCTACACCAGTACAATGAAGAGGTGCTTGACTATGTGAGAAATCATGGAATGGAACACGAAGTGTTTCTAATTACCTCAGCAGCTCTAAACAGAATCAACCCCCACAGTCACAGCAAAGGATTTGAGAGCCTTCTGAGAAAGCCTGGCAAGGTTATTTACCTTTGCAATCCCGACATAATCCACTATGTTCTATCCATGAGCTACGGAAAGAAGTCAGGCGTCAGGAACAGGTTCGTTGAACTCACAGCCGGTATCGGGCTAGATCTCATAGCCTTCGATGAATTTCATTATTACGATTTGAAGCGCAGCTTCATAGCTGTGCTTCTTATTTCTCTTAAAGCAACATTCGCCGCCTGTAATTGGAGACTCCTCTTCATGTCGGCAACTCCCTCAGATACAATCATTACTGCCGCAAAAGAAACTGGCTTGAGCCATTACACTATCGCTCCCGGCATTCCAGGAGAAAGAACCATGCCATTCCTCGCTAAGACAGAATTCGACTCATTGCCAGGAAACATCGGAGATCATCTGGAACAGATAGTCAAGCGTCTAAATGAATGGAAATCTGAAGGGCTTGATTCGGTAGTAATATCTGACTCTCTCGAGAGAATCTCCAGACTATCTCAAGCGCTAGCGGCCAAGGGCTGGGAATTCGGCAAAGATTATGGAATGATAACCGGCCCGGCGAACACTGAAGAGAGAAGGAGATCACTTGACCTTCCTCTTATACTGGCTACGCCAACTGTTGACATTGGGTACAACTTTTCCAAGCCAAAGAAAAAGCCAAAGAGACAAAACATAGAATGCATTGTATTTGAAGCCAGTAACCCCTCAGATTTAATTCAGCGGCTCCACAGGGCAGGCAGGGTATTCTTCAAAGAAGTAACTGATTTTCCGTCCAGAGGGCTTTGCCTATGTCCAAAACAATTTCACTTGCAGGTGCAGTCCATGAAAGATATGATTCTGGATCGGGAAGCCTTTGTAGATATGGCAAGAACTGAGTTACCCCATTGGGAAGATCTGACTACCAGTTACTATTCGGCTATGGGCTCACTATTTCTCAGAGTCTTCAGAAATCGTTTCAAGATGCTATTTAACGCCGCGGAAGCCTCTAACGAAGACTCGTCTCTCTACAGAGTACTAGATTTGCTTGGCAAATCTCTTAAAACCGGAGAAAGGTGGGTATCTGTGGAGAAAGAGGCTTTCTCGACCTACTATCTCTTTCAGGATATAAAGGAGAGTCGCGGCCAGGACACTTCTCTCAAGGAGAGATTAGTCTCTATATCCAGAGATCTAGGTGAAAGAGAGCTGGAGAAAGGAGAGAGATATTACGCGAACAATGGCGATGTTAAATTGGCGATGGCTCGTATGAATTCGTTTATTGAGCAACTAGAGTCATTCAGAGGATCGGCTTCTCCTGTTTTCATCGTCAGAGCTTCACCGAAGTTCTTCGGCACTTCGGTGGCATTTGCGTATGACGCGTTCATGATAATGAGTTCCTATGATTTCGAGGTCATTTGTGTTAATGAAGAAGGCATTCCCGAAGTAAGAGTTATCGGCAAGAAAGATAAGAAGCAACGTCCGCAGCTTGAGATACATAGACTGCCAAAGAGTCATGGATTCTTCATTCCCCTAAGAGTCAAGCTTCACGAAGTTAGTGAAATCGCATCTTATGTGAACACCATGCTGGAAAAGATATCCTTGCCTATGTACTACTTGGGGCCAAACACGGCTTTGCATGCCCGAACAATCGGTTATCATCCATCTTACGCAAGGTGCAGAGGACAAGAAGTTAACATCCTTGTTGGTGAAGAGGCGTTGTCTGCAGTCGGTCAACTTGGTGGAAATGTAAGCCTTCTGCCTATCTGAGGTGAGTAATGGACGAAATCCCTTTCTATGCAATAAACGCATATGTGTATTGTCCCTACCGATACTACCTGGAACATGTCCAGGGAATTTTTGCTGACAATGAACACATAACGGAGGGTCGATTCATCCACTCCTTAAAAAACAAAGACTCGCGTTGGGGAAGCAAAACCAAGAGATCTGGTGTCTATGTTGGATCTCACACATATGGTATCTACGGCTACATTGATTACGTTAATCAGGACGACGAAAGTGCATATCCGGTTGAGATTAAGAAATCCTCCTCGAGAACTCTCTATGTCAACGATCGCATGCAGGTTGTTGCAGAGGCAGTCGCCCTGGAAGAGACACTAGGCATAAGGGTTTCCAGGGGAGTCGTTAAGTACGAAGGTTCCGGCAAAAGATTTAATGTTTCATGCGACGAAAAAGCAAGAGAAAAACTCGCAGCTGTTCTGAAGGATATGAGAAGTATTCTTCAGGGTATAAGTCTACCCAAACCCCGGAGAACAACTAAGTGCAATGGTTGTAGCTTAGTCGACAAATGCCTTCCCGAAGATAAAAACCTGAAGAAGTCAGTAACACCTCTTTCCGAAAGAAAGGACTCGCTATACATTCTTCAGCAAGGAGCAACGGTTGGGAAGACTGGAAAGAGCTTCTCGGTCTCATTCAACGGAGAAACGGTTACTAGAGTACCCGCTTTTTCGACGGCGAGAATAATGCTGTACGGTATGTCTAGCATAACTACTCCTGCAATTCGGCTGGCAGTCGAAGAGAATATTCCAGTTAACTACCTGACAATGACGGGCAGTTTTGTGGCAAAAGTAGAATCTGCCACAGGTAAGAATGTACGTCTCAGGAAGAAACAGTACTCAGTGCTAGATTCTCCGGAAAAGTCCCTAGATATAGCAAAAAGAGTAATTGAAGCAAAGATCTTCAATCAGAGGACGTCTCTCAGGAGGCTTTCCAGGTCTAGCAAGATAAAGGCTTCGTCCGATTCTCTAAAGAGATTCCAGGCGCTTGCGCTGAAAGCTAAGGATGTTGATTCTCTAAGGGGTATTGAAGGAATGGCCTCAGAAGAATACTTCTCTCAGCTCGCACTTATGATCCCGAAAGAATACAGCTTCTCCGGCAGAAATAGGCGACCACCGAAAGATGAGGTTAACGCACTCATGAGTTTCGCATATTCCCTTTTGATGACAGAAATACTGGGACAGCTCGAAGCCAGCGGATTGGATCCTTACTTTGGGTTCATGCATAGCACAGCTTATGGAAAACCCGCTCTCGCTCTGGACATGATGGAACACTTCAGACCTGTTATGGACGTTATGATCAGGAATCTATTGAGTAGCAAAAGACTAGCTAAGACCGATTTTGTGATACAGAGTGAAGGAGTATTTCTGAAAGAGAAGGCAAAGAAGACTTTCCTGGAGGCTTACAGGCAAAGGACTTTGCAGAAGACGACTCACCAACTAGTCGAGGGGAAGATCGAGTATGTTAGGCTGTTCGAAATGGAAGCGAGAATGCTTTGTAAAGAACTACTCGGAGAAGCTGCATATGAACCTTACAGGTGGCAGGCCTGATGTTCCTTGTTACTTACGACATAGAGGATGACAGAAAGAGAAACAAGATATCGAAAATCCTCGAGGACTATGGTAATAGAATTCAGTATAGTGTCTTCCAGTTAGTTGTAGAGAGAAAGGTCCTCTTCCAAGTTCTCGAAAGAGTGGCTGCGGTCATTGACAATTCAAAGGACTCCATCATTTTTGTCCCTTTCTATGAAGACACAGTTATATCATTGGGTACCCCAAAGAACACAATTGGTTCGACAAACAAGAGGAGCGTTATCATAGGTGGCTGATGGATGTACGTATTATCCTGGAAGAGGTGTGTGAACCGCTCTCAGAAACTCAGACGTTCAATACTTTAGCTGCAGAACTGGCTTCCGTAAGCTCTCAAAAAGCAAAACCACTTGATGATATAATTGTAAACAGCTATAGATAAGGTTTTTATAGGGCGATACCCGAAATACCAGATTCCAGTAAGTGGAGTTCAAA
>LVBU01000069.1 GCA_001603185.1 Thermotogales bacterium Thermo_02
AGAATCGACGATCGTCGTATTCTCCACAAGCGTCAGTTTGTCGCCCTGTGTATAGATACCGTTTCCATGAGTCACACCGGCGTGGTCTCCGCCATTCGATTCAACAATCGAGTTTCTTAGGGTAATCGAAGTCGCCGGAGAGAGTATCGCCACACCATTTCCGTCGGTTCCCGAAGGGCCGATGCCGTTGTTGATGATTACCAGCCTGTTGACATCTATCATATTTCCCGCCAGTAGAAGGCCCGACCCGTTGTGAGCGATATAAGAGTCTTTTAGAGTTCCGCTTCCGTTGATAACCAGACCATATCTTCTGTTGAGACTGCTATCTTCAGGTCTTGATCCGTCGGCTCTCGCCCCGCTCACAATGCTATCAAGATTGAAGTTCTGGCCGTTGATTATTACCGGGGCTGTAGCGTCTCCGATAGTACCGCCACCGTTGAAGAAGGCGATGTTCTTCAACGTGAAGCTACCCGCAGTGGTCGAAGCTCTAAGCACATGCTGCAGACCGTTGCAGTCTATCTCGATCTCGTTGCCGTTGAGCGTCGGTATGGCGATTTTATCGATCCCTGCGAAAGCTCCCCCAAAGTTCGAACCGTTACTGTTTATGATATTACCCTGGTCAGTATATACCGTGCCATCGATCGTTGTCTGGATATCGGTAATGTCCGGCAAGGCTGACATAGGTTGTATTGTCCACCAACTATTGCTACCTGAAGACGAGTTCTGCTCAGTCGGAATGACGAATCTCGCCGCATTGGCTCCGGCAATTGCGTTGGAGTTCAGCACGAACTGCCGCAGTGTCCCCTGATTACCTGCGACTCTGAAACCGTTATTTCCCGTGTCGTTCGTGTTGACTATCACGTTGAACGAGAAGCCATGATCGATTCCACTTACGGCTTGCGTACTTCCCGAAAGATCTACTACAGACAAATGTTGAAAGATACTCTGATTAACGGCCGTATTCCAGGTCGCGAATCTGTCTGAGATTGACGGATCGAGACCGCCAAAGGCCTGTATATCATCGTAAGCACTGTCTTTAAATTCACGTTTGAAAGTCTGCTCCGCCCAGGGAGTCGCAGGCGCAAATCCGGGATTGAGAGCGGTCGGAGCGACACTCTTCGAGTCCACAACGACATAATATCTGTATGGGGGCAAAGGTCCGAAGGAGTAGTTTCCGTTGGTATCGGTATTTGTCTCTGCGATAAACACGTCGCCGTTGCTTATCACATCGTTACCGTCGGCCTCTCTGTAAATTCTTGTCCTAACGTTGCCTTTTGCCAGATCGACACCTGAAATGAAAGGTCCGCCGTTGTCGCCCCGGTCCTCGAAGACCTTTCCGGAGACTGTTAACGAGATACTGCTGCAAGTGTTTTCAAAGAAGGCTACTCTTCTTAGTTCACCGCTATTGTACTGCGTGTAGGAGTCCATTATATTCCCCTGATTGTCTCTCACTATTGCCTTAACTATGTAGTCTCCTTGAGGGACCTGAGAAGTATCCCACTGGAATCTCCACGGGTTGAACTGATCCACGGCCGTTGCATCTCCCATGAAGACCCACTCGAATCCGTCGTCTGCGACTTTGTTACCGTTATAGTCAAAATAGTAGTAGAACTTAACGCTTGCGACCGTCGAACGTATTGCTCCTCCGACAGCGGTATGTGAGTCGAGCACATAAGCCTCGATTAAGGAAGGACCACAACCGGAAACACTTATCCTCGATGTCAATGGAACTTGCGTGATATAACCGCATGAATTCACGAGGTCTCCAAAGGGGATAGGTTTGTTAAGAGCCATGGTATAAGTCCCCTGGAAGGCAAGATCTCTCTGTACTGGATTGTTTGTGTTCGAGCTGGTAGTGAACGCAAGCTGGAAGATATCTTCTGTAGTTAGTTTTGGTCCGCCCCTAGAAGTGGCGTCCAGAGCCGCCAGGGGCACCTGGATATCCAGAAGATAAACAGTACCTAGTGAGGGATCGACGTGCTCTATCACTCTGGTTCTTCCAAAGTCCCATACCAGGGGCGAGGGATCTCTATCCCAGTTTGCCGGTCCACCCGGTTCACCGTCTGCGTCAGTCGGGCTGGTCAAGTGCTTGGCGCTATCCTGTTTCCAGATCAGATCGCTATCGTAGAGATACTGGTCTTTGATTGTGCTGAAATATACCTTTATATCGTCGGGCGCAATCCCCTGATCGGTCCCGTCGAGTTCGATTGTGAAGTCTTTATACCCGTCGCCGTCTGTATCAATCAATATGTTCCATGTCGAAGATTTGTAGGGAGTCCCTGAACCGGTTAGTTGTAGAGGATTGTTGGCAAGTACCATTCTGAACATGAGGTTGTCACAGTCGGCGAAGAACTGTATCGAAGGCAGATTCTGAGAACTGACGAAATCTACTTCCTGTCTGGGACTGGTTCCACCGTTGGAGTTGTCGCTGTTGCCTGAAGCATCGTAGATCGGTTCTCTCGAGTAAGTGTAAGGGATCCATTCGCTTGTAACTGAACCGCTTTCATTGACTCTAACATAGTCAAACTCGACCTGTGTCGGACCCCAGGACCTGAGACCGACTCTTCCGTTCATGAAAGGGTCAACGTTGTCGGTGTATCTCAAAACCTCAAGTCCATCGACATACATAGTGAATGTATTGTCCCTGGCCACTATGGTTACCTCATGCCATTCTAACCAGTCGAAATCTGCGGCCGGGGCTCCCCATTGCAGAACACCTGACTCCCTTCCATCCGTAACCTTTCTCAATGCAAATCTGTTTCCGAGTCCTGGATCGACCTGAAAAGCGTAGGCGTTTATGTTTCTGGCAGTACCGGTAGCTCTGATATATATCGCATAACCGGAACCACCAGACTGAATCCCGCCGGTGATTCTGCCAAAGCTCCGCACAACATAATCGTCCCAGGCTTCATCGCCATCCAGTATCGCTCTGCGCTCGCCCAAACCTGTAAGCGAGAGAATACCACCGGCTGCATTCCAGGAATTAGTGGGGTAATAATCGATAAGATCGTTAAGATTGTTGAACTCGTAAGAAGCTAACGGAAGACTGGGATTATCCGGCCAGGGTGCCGGATATCCTGGTGGATCTATGTAGTTTTGCAAAGCCATTATATTAACAGCCCCTGAGACTAAGAGCAGAGCAATGAAGAGTAAATTCAAGCGCATAAAAGACCCCCCGCCATACCTCTTTTAGCTCAATATCTGAAAATGAACAGAGAGTGCAT
>LVBU01000070.1 GCA_001603185.1 Thermotogales bacterium Thermo_02
GTGATAAGGTTCCCTCTTGGACAGGTTAGGTCCATGGGAAGAGGCGCTGCAGGGGTCATGGGAATTAGATTGAAAAAGAGCGATATTGTTGTTGGAGCAAATATCGTTAGGTCAGATGAAACCCGTTGCCTGTTCACCGCAACTGAAAGGGGCGGAGGAAAGAGAACTCTGATCGATGAGTACCGGTGTCAGAAACGCGGTGGCATGGGAGTCAAGAACATCTATGGGCTCGAGAGAATCGGAAACGTCATCGGTTCACTTGTAGTAACAGGTGATGACGAGATAATTCTTGCAACCCGTGCGGGAATGTCTATCAGAATCCCTATCGATCAGGTCCGTTCGACGGGTCGAATAACAAAAGGTGTTAGAATAGTAGATTTGAAGGAAGATGATACAGTTGCCAGTATGGCCGTTGTTGTGGACTGAGGATGTTAATAGAGAATAGGGGGTGACTGGCATTGACTTTGACTGAAAAGCAAAAGAAGATCCTTGAGTACATTGAGAACTTCATAAAGCTTTATGGTTATCCTCCGAGCATAAGAGATATCTGCAGGGATTTCGACATCTCTTCTCCCAGGGGGGTAGCCAAGCATCTCGAGTCGCTCGAGAAAAAGGGATATATAGAGCGGACTGGAGTCTCTAGAGGTATAAGGGTTCTCAAGGACTCCGATGGCCTTACTATTGATCCCGGTAGTGACGTAGTAATGATTCCAATAATTGGTGCGATCGCCGCTGGAGAAGCTGTTCAGGCTGTACAGAATGAAGAGGAAAAGATTCCCGTTCCGCTCTGGATGATACGAAGAGGTTTTGATTATTACATACTCCGGGTAACCGGCAACAGCATGATTGATGCTCATATCACGAGCGGAGATTTCGTCATAATAAGAAGACAGGAATGGGCTAATAATGGAGATATAGTAGTTGCATTGATAGATAACGAGTTTGCCACTCTGAAGCGTTACGAAAACGATGGCCAGAAGATAAGGCTAGTCCCTTCAAATCCCGAAATGCTTCCTATAGTCGTTGAGGCAAACAGAGTCAAGGTTCAGGGTAAGCTGTCAGGAGTACTTCGCTGGTATAAGTAGCGTATACGTTTTTTGTGAAAGAAGGTGAATTCGGTGAAGCTCGCGATTGCTTCCGACCACGCAGCCTATGATCTTAAGAATACTATTGTGGAGTATCTTAAGGTAAAGGACCATGTAGTATTGGATTTCGGACCGGCTTCAGGCAGGGTATCGGTCGACTATCCGGATTATGCAAGGCACGTTTGCCTTTCCATTCTTTCCGGAGAAAGCGAATACGGAATTCTGCTCTGTGGAACGGGTATAGGCATGTCTATTGCCGCAAACAAGTATCGAGGAATAAGAGCCGCACTCTGCCTGTTCCCGGAAATGGCTTCTCTGGCTCGCAAGCACAATCACGCGAACGTATTGGTTCTTGGAGGCAGGCTTATGGGTACAGAGCTCGCTGCATGGACAGTTGATTCCTTTATTAGTTCCACACCAGAGAGGGGTCGGCATGAAAATAGAGTTGGCAAGTTTGAGTCTTACGCTTGTGATAGCTGGAGGAAAGAAGATTGAACGTTTATTATGATAAAAGACATCTGTTTCACGTGCCTATGAAAGAGCTGGAAAACGGAGAATGGATAGAGAACCCTGATAAACCCGATAGAATAGAGAGTATAAGAAACGCTTTTGAGAAAGAGGGGTTTTTAATAGTTGAGTCACGAGAATACAACGTTCCTAATCTCTTTCATGTTCACGATCCGGTTTATGTCAACTGGCTGCGAGAAAAGTCAGAGAGTATTGAAGTCGATAGAGAGTACTTTCCGGAGGTCTTTGGATATGACATGCTCTTCGATACGGGAACTCCAATTACGAGAGGTTGCTACGTCTCTGCCCTTGGGAGTGTTTCAACTGTTTTGAGTTCAACTCAGGCAATTCTTGAGGGTCAAAAACTCGCCTATGCGCTTTGCAGACCACCCGGACACCACGCTGGAATCTCTACTGGCGGAGGATACTGTTACTTCAACAACGCTGCGCTTGCAGCAAAGTATTATCAGAAATATATGGAGGACTATTTCGTCGCCATTCTCGATATTGATTTCCATCATGGCAATGGAACACAGGAGATCTTCTACCATGATGATACGGTCCTCTATGTATCCATTCACGGTGATCCGAAGGTCTATTACCCATGGATAAGTGGAAACGAGTGGGAGATCGGGGCAGACGCTGGTGAAGGCTTCAATATGAACTTCCCCGTTGCGGGCGGAATCAAAGGAAAAGAGTATATGAAGGTTTTGAACAAAGCTCTTCAGGAAGTAGATGATTTCTCTCCAAATGTACTCATAGTCTCTTTCGGAATAGATACTCATGAAGAAGACCACGTCGGTCACTTCAGCCTTCAAGACGAAGATTACTTGTCGATGGGTAAGCTCATAAGTCAGATAGCTGCCTCAAAGATAATCGTGCAGGAAGGTGGATACAATCCCGCAGCAAATGCGAGGGCTGCCATCAAATTCATAAGGGCACTGACATAGAAAAGTGCGACCCTGATGGTCGCACTTTTCTTCTTCACGAAACTTCAAAATGCCGGTCCAAAACCAAAGAAAGGTGTCCCGTAATAGGGCTTTCCGGCTATCGAACTCTGATTTGCAAGATAAGTATTGTAACCATAACCCAGCCTCACTAATCCGATCATTGGAACGCTTATATCAAGACACACACCGAAATCTGCCAGGAACTTCCCTCCTATGATGTCGCCCCCAGCTGACTGTCTGTAGAAAACGAGATCACCGAATCCCACAATGTCGACTGGAATAGAGTAGTTCTCCGGAGTCAAAGGATAGCGAAGCTGTGCCGAACCAACAGTCACACCATAAGCGTTCTGCCCTATTCCCTGAGACCCTCGAACCCTTATATACATGTCCGGAGATAGCAGATAACTCCTGTAGACACCAAAAGTAGAGAGAGGAAAGAGCTGCTCGGTTTTTATTCTGAAACCGAGAACAGGATTTCCGATCGACATGAAGTTTCTGTACTCTGCGGACCCGGTGAGGAAAAGCTTATTGTCTTTGCCAAACAATCCTCTCAGAGTTAACGAGGTAAGAAACTCGCTGCCCATAGTAGGCCGGAAGAGATCATCTCTTGTGCTTAAGCGATAGCTTAAACCAGTAAAGAGTCCGTCGAAACTGTCCACCGATTGTCCTGTCTCTGTCGCGCTTGTAAGTTTGGTTTCCGTGGCGATCTGACTGACCACCCTGATATACTCGTATCCGGCCATAATACCTACACTCTGTCCGGGTGTGAAGTTATATATCGGCGTCAGAGAGAAGAGAAACTCAGTTTCCTGTGATCTATCGGTAACTATGGTTTCGGTCGAATCAGTTGTCTTTGTAAATCCAGAGAACTTCAACTTGAAAGAAGTATCCAGATCTATCTTTGAACCCGCAATTTTCGGAATCGAGTAACTTATGGTCGTGTCAAGAGACGCACTTCTCCTCGTTGTCTCGGTTGCACCATCGGTTATGACAACCTCTTTGTTGTTTGGCAGAGGTAAGGTGACACTGAGATTCGTTGAGATCTTCTGACCATATCCCCAGACGTTAAGAAGGCCAAGATCAAGATAGACATTCAGGCCGTTTTGCCAACCTCCGCCTCCTCCAATTCTGTTGTTTTTGTTGCTCTCTTCCAGAACGATTTCGACATCAATGTTGTCGTTTTCGACAGGTACGGGGTTTATTTCTACCCTGGCGAAGTAGCCAGTGCTGTTCAGATAAGCGTAAGTGTTCCTCAGTTCCTCGAGAGAGAGCACTTCGCCTTTATTTATAACTATTTTATCGCTAATAAGATAATCCTGCGTCTTCTGTGGGCCATCAAAGGATACTTTAACGTCTCTCACAATCGGTTCGGTTATCTTCAGACTGAAGAAGCCTATCTTCGAATCTATAACCGGTTGAATTCTGATGAAGGGATACCCCTTGCCTGTATAGAGATCTTGAACGGCCTGAATGGCTCTTGCAGCAGTTTCATTGTTTACTGTCTGACCCTCGTTCAGGCCAGTGGCATTAAGTATTTCTCCCTTTGCCAGATTAACGTTGCCTTCGATGAATACACTCTTAAGGGAGAAAGGAGCTGTAACGTACTCTACTGGAACAAAGGCTATTCTCATCGAGAAGGCACGAGATTCCTTAACATTTTCCGGGAGTGTCACTTGCCTCAGGTTCTTGAGAGTGTTATTGAACGAAAGAACCATAGCCTGATAGGTTCTCTCGTCAAAGCCCCACTGCCCGTTTGGATTGGCGTAGAACGTCGAATAAACTGCCTGTATCGCTCTGTTTATGTCGTCAATTGTTGGAACATACTTCTTCTTGGCGTTGACCCACCTAATCAACGGGGAAGTGTCGTAGTACTTCTTCAGGGTGTTAAGTCCTGCTCTTTCAAGTAGATAGCTCTCACCGTCACTAGAAACTCCGGCGTCTATCGTAACATCCCAAAGGAAAGATACTTTCACTGTGAAGGTCACTTTTATCTTATCGTCTATGTTTCCTGCAATTATATCGGCTCTGTTCTTATCGGTCTCCCAGACTACAGTCACAAAGGGTTGTGTGTAACCCTTCTCCATCAGAAGTTTCTCCATCGCATCAACTGTAAGAGGAATATCGAAGAACAATCTCGACGGATTCATTGGCCGTCCACTCTTTATGACAGATCTAGCTTCGAGATCGCCCTTTTCAACTATTCTGGGGCCATCGAAAGCCACTACGATGTCGACTACTGGAAACTCCTTAACTTGAATTGTCAGCACGCGGCTTTCTTCATCAAAGCTATAAACGACTTCAGAGAAGTAACCGCTGCTCTTCACTCTCTGGATAGCCGCGAGGAGATCGGTTTCCGAAATCTCCTTTCCTCTCTCGATTCCCAGTAGTTGAAGCACTTCGTTGTTCGAAACGGTCCTGTTGTTTAGAATAGCGATTCTAGATGGAACTACAGCCCCCAAAACCGTACTGAATAGGCAAAAAAGCAAAGAGATAAACAGTATTTTCCTTATGGACATTTGATTAACCTCCCAGTGATTCTTCTGCGTCTTGCAGGACTTCAAGGATCAACTTCATTTTGACTGGCACAGTGAAGCAGTTGTTCCCAAAAGCCTCTTTGAATTGACTAGAAGAAAATTCATAACCGTCTTCGCCTAGACTTCTCTCCATATGCCATTCAACGTCTTGATTCATAGTGATAATAGTGAATAACGCCATTGCAATGTCACCAACAGGCTGACAGTCAACGTTGTTGAGTTCGAACCTTGCGCTGACACAGGTTCCAGCGCCGGGTTCAGATTCAAGATGAAATTCACCGCCGGTGGCTTTTGCAGCGAACATTAGCATAGGGAGACCAAGTCCAAACTTCACCTTCTTTACTTTCTCCGTGTAGAACGGATCAAGTACTGCCTCCTGTAGATTCTTAGGAATACCTCTCCCCTTGTCTCTGATAGTGAAGATAAGGGATTGACCTTCGATCTCTTCAATTTGGAGCCAGGCTTGCGAAGTTCCCGAATCGGAAGCGTTCTGTGCTATATCTACAATATGATCAGCGAGTGTTCTTAATCCCATATGATTCTGGACCGCCTTCCACCGGAGGTAATTGCTTCTCTGAAATCCTCAAAACTCCTCTTTTCCGCTGTTAGTAACATGGTTGGTCTTATCAACTCGAGACTATGTGCATCGCTGGAGTGCATAAGATTCCTGCCCAGAGACTTCGACTTCAATGTGCCCTCAAATGCTACCTCAAGGGGAAGAGAAAGATATTCCGGAGGAATAAAACCGAGCTGCGAAATAAGACCCATTTTTCTATCTACATGAGCCATAACGCATATGCCAGAGCTCTGAACTACTGACTCGATAGTCTCGTCAATGGAAAGCCTTGTAGGCTGACCCAACCATGTGTTCTCAAGTCCAGTGAAAGCGTCGTCTTCGTTAACGTAAAGCTGATATCCGGAGATCTCCGGATCAATCTCAACGGCCGGCAACTTCTCGTCCTTAAGCCACCGCGAGTATGCCTCGGCTGAAGAGACTGATGGGAAATATGCAAGCACATGAATATCCTCAATCGTGTGTATCTCAATTCCCGGAATAACTGCTATTCCAGATCTCCGCAATACATTAGTGATGACTCTAGTATTGCCGGCACTGTTGTGATCTGTGATAGCAATCCAGTCTATTCCTTTTCTAACGCACACACTCTCTATCTCTCCTGGCGTCATGGTTATGTCGGCACATGGAGATAGACAACTGTGAATGTGAAAATCACATTGAAATGAACCCAAACAGGTTCAACCTTTCAGACCATTCTTCAGGAGTCTGGAAGCGACTTCAAATGAAGTCTCAGAGCTTTCTAGAAGTACAATTGAGTTGTCCTCGGCCTTAACTTTTGTCGCCTCTTCAAAGTGCAGATTATTGCATAGAACAACGGCCTTAACGCCAACAATTGAAGCGACGGCAAGGATGTTTGTGTGCGACTGAACAGTCAGCCAGACCGAATTTGCCGGAGCATTCCCCATAACGTCTGACAATAGATCACCGATATAGCAATCAGTAACTGTGGCCTCCAACGGGAGGTCCGTTACCACCTTCAGTTCACATTTTTCTACAAGCTCACTCAGTTTCATCATAAACTGGCAACGCTACTGATTCATAGAAAAGAATGCGAGTAGCAATTCGCCATCCCTCCTTTCAAATTGGAGACTCATTGTTCAACCATACATTACACAAACGAATTACTTATCGTTGGCTTGTTCTCTGTTCTTGTCTAAATGAGATCAACCATTACCCTTCCTATAGAAGTTCATTTCTACGACTACACCCTTGCCTGCCTCAGAGACAACAACCATCTTATCGGAGTATCTGTGCATATTGGGAAGACCCATTCCGGCTCCAAAGCCCATTTCTCTCACATGGTCCGAAGCAGTGGAGAAGCCCTCCTTCATAGCCTGCTCAACGTTCTCTATTCCCTTACCGTGGTCCTCAACCCTTACTCTGACTACGTTATCGCCGTACCAGGCGTAGATATAGCCCTGACTCCCGCTGTGTATAACAACGTTTACTTCAGCTTCATAGCAGGCTATTGAGACCCTTCTCACCAGCGTCTCGTCGTCTGTTCTGGTTTTCAGATAGCTTTTCAGCTTCGCAGAACCCACGCCGGCCATGTCAACTTCGGAATAATCGATATGGAAGACAAAGTCCGCACTCTTCTTTTCAACATAATCGCCCGATATTAGAGAACGATCGAACCATTCCAGATTCTTCTCGAGGACTTCCGTTCTTCGTGTATCATGAACGTAAATAAGCCTAAATTTGTCAAGAATTGCGCCAATAATGTCCTTCTTTGAGATTATTCCCATTAGTTTGCCTTCGAGATCGACAACCGGAAATCTTCCAAATCTGTATCTGTTGAACTTCTCGATCAACACTTCAAGATCCATGTCTGGAGTGAGTGTTATCAAGTTCTTCGTCATATGCTTCTCGACCGAATCGGTGATATGATTACCCTCGAGAGCAACAATTATATCTTCGATGCTAACAAGACCAATAAGACGATTTTCGCCATCCACGATGGGTACTCCCGATATCTTGCAAATTCGCATCAGTTCCTTTGCCTGCCACATTGTCCTGTCCTTGCTGAGAGTTATGACGTTCTTGACCATAATGTCGCCTGCGACAATGTCGGAAAAGAGGCCGCGTAGTTTCTCCAGAAGATCGTCTACATTGCGCTCAGTCAATCTCTTTCCCTTCCTCAAGAGCATCGCAAATGCGTTTCTCATACAGGATGCCACAGGCCCTGTACATAGACATCTTCACGTGTATTAGTGGCATCTCCAGATCGCTGGCAAGCTGAATCGTAGTCTCGGGGACATTTCTCTTTCTTATTACCAGAACAGCCGCTGCTCCGACCACTGAAGCAGTTCGGACACATTGAGGAGAGTTGAGGCCGGTAACCAGCAGCATACCGGGACCGCCAAAGGCTAGTACATCACTCATCAAATCGGCTGCGCCGACCGACACAATCTCCGGGTCGCAATCGGCAGGGCTGTTCAAAACTTCACAGTTCAGAAGTTTCTCTATCTCAGAAAGCCTCATTGGCCACACCTCCATCCAGAAGATCTCCAACATAGCAGTACCGCAGATAGGCTCTGTAAGTCACCGGACACTTCTCGTCAAAGATTCTCGCTAGTGCCAGCGCGTACTGCTGAATCTCGTACTGCGCGTGCGAGTCCGCTCTCTGGTCTAGAAAATTCATTAGTGATCTCAGATTAATCGTCCAGTATATCTCGGTGTACATAGAGGTAGGCAACACGATTCTCGCTATTTCCCTCGCGACACCCATATCCATAAGTTTGCTATACACATCAAAGGAGTTTTCAAGAGACTCTTTGATCAGTCCCAAAGCTTCAAGGTTCAAATCTCTATCGTCTGTTGGGATTGAACCTTGCCTGTTCTCCGAATCCTGGATTCTCACCATTTCCGGTAGAAACCATTCTTCTTTGAACTTCGTATAACGTCCACTTCGTTCGTTTATCGACGCGATTCTATGCCTTGCGAGCTGTCTCATAACGAATATAGGAAGTTTTATATGTAACTTGAAGACTATATGCTCAAAAGGAGAGTGGTGACCGTTCTCCATAAGATAGTAGATCAACTGCATATCTCTTTCAG